>CAZVHN010000262.1:0-5000 GCA_964626895.1 uncultured Chloracidobacterium sp.
TGTACTTGTCCTCCAGATCCTGTCTGACGTGCTCCACCGGGTAATCGAACGGGCTTGAACGCGGTTGGGATTGGTAATAAGCCGTGTCAGCAAGCTGAATTGGATTTGCTTTCGCGGCATCGACATCGGCTTGAGTGGCGAACCCGTGCTTGGCCATCAGGTCCAAAACCAGATCTCTTCGCTCTTTCGCTTTCACAGCGTTAGCCGTCGGTGAATAATCGCTTGGTGCTTTGGGAATCCCGGCTAGCAGGGCGGCCTCGCCAATCGTCAGGTCCTTCGCCTGTTTGCCGAAATAAGTTTCGGCCCCAGCCTCGATGCCGTAAGCGTTGGCGCCGAGGAAAGTGTGATTGGCGTACAACTCCATGATCTGATTCTTGGTGTAGTAGCGTTCGATCTGGAGCGCCAGCGCCCACTCATTTACCTTGCGCTTGAGTGTTTGTTCTCGTGAAAGAAAAAGGTTCTTGGCGAGCTGTTGGGTTAGCGTGGATCCGCCTTCTACTTTATCGGTGGTGAGGTTTTTCCAGGTGGCCCCAATGATTCGAATCGGGTCAATGCCGACGTGATCGTAGAAGCGAGCATCTTCGACTGCCAAAATCGCGTTTTTCACCACCTGCGGGATTTCATCGTACTTAAGAGGAATCCTTTTCTCCAGAGCAAACTCGCCGATTACTGTTTCCCCATCGTCGGCGTAGACTCGAGTAACCACGCTGGGACGATAAGTCGCCAGGGCCGCAACTTCATTGGCGGCCCGGGAGTAATTCAGTTCATAGGCAGCAATAATACCGGTCAGACCCCCGGCCGCCAGGGCCAGAAGCAACACTGCCGGCAACCAGAATCGGCGCAGAAGGTGCTGGCGCTCGGCGGGCAGAGCGTTAAGAACTGCGCGCGCTGAAAGCGCTCTGGAATCTTTTGCCATTAAGACTTAACCTCTTTCGATATCTGAAACGGCTCGGGCGGTAGGATTACTACCCTCATGGGCAAGTTGCCTCGCTGGTGCGGGATTATAACAAAAGCTCTGTTATAATCTCACCTTGCAACGGGGGGCGACAGGCTTCGACAGGAGTCCTGGACGATCGACCGGATGCCATGCCGGGCTTCTCTATGCAGCTCGTTAAAAAGCGTAGGGAAAAACAATTGCCAATAACAATGAATTGGCTCTCGCTGCCTAATTAAGCACCGAGCGTCTCACCGCAAGTTGCTCATGCGCGCGGAGGGAGATGTCACTTAGATGAGCTGGTCCGCTCCTTCGGTCCGTGGGAGTGGGCGAGAACAAAGTCGGACTAGCTCCCGCTGAGGTCTTGTCACTTCACTGACTCGGCAGCGAGCGAATTTTTGTCCGGCTTGCCGGACAAGGAAGAGAAGTGACTAAGCATGTAGAGTCCTTCGACGTTGGCTCTTGGATCCGAGTTCAATTCTCGGCGCCTCCACCAACCTCAAGATGTGCATCCACGCCGCAGGAGTGTTGCGATGAGTACGGCCACTCGGCTAATGACCGCCGAAGAACTTATCAGGCTGCCGCGCGGCCGGCGTCGTTACGAATTAGTTAAAGGAGAACTCCTCACAATGTCTCCAGCGGGTGAAGAGCATGGAGCCGTAATCATGAATCTCGCTGTTCCTTTAGGACAGCACGTGAAAGCAGACAAGCTCGGGCGAGTGTATGGGGCAGAAACTGGTTTTAAGCTTGAAAGTGATCCCGACACTGTCCTTGCCCCGGACATTGCCTTTATTAAAGCGGAACGCCTTGGTGCCCTTACCAAAAGTTACCGAGTGGGTGCTCCGGACCTTGCCGTGGAAGTTATCTCTCCGGGTGAAAGCAAGAACAAAATCGAAAAGAAAACCGGGCGTTGGTTACAAAGCGGCGCCTTGGCAGTCTGGCTGGTCAATCCTCAAACGCGAACAGTTACAGTGTGCCGGCTTAATACTGGGACAAAGTTTTTGTCTGAAAAAGATCTACTCACGGGCGATAATATTGTCCCCGGGTTTAGCGGTCCTGTTTCTGAGATCTTCATCTAGACGCATCATCGCTTAATTGGATCGCAATCTTCCCATTGGCATCTTTGACAGCGGCGTTGGTGGACTTACCGTCTATCGTGCCCTGCATGAACGTCTGCCCGACGAGCATTTTGTTTACCTGGGTGACACGGCGAGAGTACCTTACGGTACCAAATCGCTTGCCACAGTTGAGCGATACGCCACCGAGAATGCGAGATTTCTGGAGTCGCACGGTATCAAGCTTCTGGTAGTTGCCTGCAATACGGCTTCCGCCCTCGCGTTACCCGCGATTCGCGATGCTGTAAGTGTGGACGTCATTGGCGTGATCGACCCGGGTGCTCGTGCAGCAGTGGAGAGCACCAACGGCAAGCGAATTGGAGTCATCGGGACGGAAGCAACGGTGCAGAGCGAAGCTTACCGTCGGTCGATTTCGAGCCTTGATCCTGCGGCGGTAGTGATCGAGCGGGCCTGTCCTCTTTTTGTCTCGCTTGCAGAAGAAGGTTGGGCCGAGACGGAGGTGGCCCGTTCAGTAGCTGAGCATTATTTGAGTGACCTCAGAAAAAGCGATCTTGGCGCACTTGTTCTGGGTTGCACCCACTACCCCATCTTGCGCGGCGTAATAGGCGATGCAGTTGGCAGAGATATTCCTTTGATTGATTCTGGAAACGCCACGGCGGACGAGGTACAGTCCCTCCTGGGAATTAGAGAACTCTCCCGTCCGAGAGCACACAACGAGGATCGGGTAAGACAGCTCTGTGACGACTTGGACCACTTTTACGTAACGGACGCGGCCCAACGTTTCTCCAAGGTCGCGGAAAGGTTTCTTGGCGCTGCCCCAACGGTTCTGGAGGCGGTTGAGGTGTGGGGGCACGATGAGCTTCGTACGTACTGATGGACGCGCCGCCGATGAGTTGCGCGCTGTAAAGATAACCCCCGGGTACCTGCCCTATGCGGAAGGCTCGGTGCTGATTGAGATGGGGCAGACGCGCGTTATCTGTTCAGCTTCAATCGAGGATCGTGTGCCACCGTTTCTGAGGAATACCGGACAGGGATGGGTGACGGCCGAATATGCCATGCTGCCGCGCTCGACTCAGCAGCGCGTACAGCGCGAGACCGGTCGCGGCGGCCCCTCCGGCCGCACCCATGAGATTCAACGTTTGATCGGGCGCAGTTTAAGGGCCGTTACTGACATGAAGATTTTAGGTGAACGGACCATTACGCTGGATTGCGATGTGCTGCAAGCCGACGGAGGAACTCGCACGGCTGCGATAACGGGGTCTTATATCGCACTGGCCCTCGCCAGCAGGCGCCTTTCGAAAGCTGGAAGGATTCCAAGAAGTCTCGTCGCCAACCAAGTGGCTGCGATCAGCGTTGGTATTGTTGACAACGCTGCCCTCCTGGATTTGAAATACGACGAGGACTCCCGAGCAGAAGTCGACATGAATGTGATTTGCACGGGTGACGGCCGCTTTATCGAGGTGCAGGGCACAGCAGAACGCCAGCCTTACACCAGAGAGCAAATGGACAAACTGCTCGACCTGGCTACTAAGGGAATTGAGCATCTCGTAGCGATTCAAAGCGAAACACTGGCCCGGGCGAACCATGGCTGAACCGATCTCAGGGACAACTAGGCCACTCCCGCGATGCATCTGAGGTAATGTTTTCGGTGCGAGTTCGAGCACCTTCACGCATACCAACTTTGATTCCGCCCGGCCGCGGATGGAGCTAATCAATAACATGCAAGCCTTAAGAATGATCCTAGCTTCGGCCTTTCTTGCACTGAGCTGTTCGCTGGCCAGTGCTCAGCAGGTGTTCACGAGCGACAAGATTGACTACACAATTGAACTGCCTTCGACCACCTGGCGCGTAATCTCGGAACCGGATGCGGCGCACGAGCACGTCGAATTCGTCTACGGTGACCGCCTCGATGGCTACTTGCAGATCCGAAAAGAAGTTGTAGACGCAGGAACTACGGCGTCTGATCTCGCTCGGCGCGATCGCGATCAAAAACTCAGGTTTCTTCCGGGCTTTGTGGAAGGAAAAGAAGAGACCTTCTCCGGCCGCTTGAATGGTATCACCGTCTCGTATGAGTTTATTAAAACCGGCAAGCCTATGCTCGGCCGGATTTACTATCTTCAAGCCGACAACCGCACGATCTATGCGTTGCGGTTCACAGGGCTGCGCGATAAGCTGGCCCGCATTCGCAATCAGACTGATCTAATTGCCCGGAGCTTCAAACTCAAATAAGCCCTGCTCGGGGGAGCAGACCTTAAGGCCGCCCAGCTGACTGCTGGCGGCCATTTTTCTTACCGAATCCTAAATTTTTAGCGGGTTAGCAATGTTAAGATGGGACTTGAAAGCTCCATTAGTTGAAGGACTGGATCCCCCGGCGTCAGTCTCACGTCAAACACGTGGAACTTAGGGTTCTCAGTTAGTGAAGGCACCAATAAATGAAGCTCAAGCTGGATCCTGGTCTGGAAATCGAAAGCTCCTCAATTGAGGGTAAGGGGTGTTTTTCAAAGACGCACTTTCCCCGGGGCCGAAAGATAGCGGAGTATACCGGCGAGAGAATATCCAATGCAGAAGCTAATCGGCGCGCCGGGCGTCGCCGACTCCGTATCTGCGCAGTTAATGATCTCTGGAGCCTCGATGGCAGCAAGGGCGGGAACGGCACGCATTACATAAACCATTCCTGCGAACCCAACAGCTACATGAAAATACTTTACGGCCATATTCTCTTTATCGCACTCCGCGATATCCAGCCGGGCGAGGAGATCACACTCGACTACGAGTCGACGCTCCACTCAAATGATAAAAGGTGCACTTGTGGTGCACCGTCTTGTAGAGGAACGATAAATAAGTCCAAGGGTTAGTATGACTCTATGAGTTTCTCTGTGAGCCTCAAATTCTTGCTCCAGAGCCACTGCGTTTGTAACCGATACTATACAAGGGCCAGCATTGTTTAATCGGCCGAAAAGAATCCTAAGGTGTGGGAGTGAGGTTTTCGC
>CAZVHN010000263.1:0-3316 GCA_964626895.1 uncultured Chloracidobacterium sp.
GTGGTTTACCCCGCCGACTCCCGAGCCCGGCAGCGGGGGTAAACCACCCTTCCTGCCAGACATTCCAACCTGAGAGATCGACGTGAAACCGTTGACTATCTCTCAGGTTTTTCCTGAGAAGTCGGCACACCCACAATTAACGTGGAGCTTGAACCAGGGCCGGGTTGAAAGAACGGTAGGAGCTGCTCCGGCGAACGTTGAGCGGTGAGCTGACGACCTGGAGGCTTCGGCTCCGCCTAGTGAGTGAACTCGAGGAGGTCGGTACAACCATTCAAAGTTTGCGATCGTCCCAGTGATGCCCTGGTTAAATTAGTTTACGGATACACAAGCTAACACAGTGAAATTGATACCCCTTAGAGCTAACTGGAAGACTGGGCGATTGCTGCTCATAGTCTCCGTTCTGGCTGCGGCTTGCCCAGCTGCTGCGGCCCAGGTTACAAGGCCCGTCGACCCTCTCAGTTCGATCAGCGCAGACAAGAGCTCGCCGGATTCTCCCGATAATCAAAGAGGAAACTCGATGGCGGAAGAGATGCGGATTAAACGAGAAATCAAGTCCGCTGAGAAGGAGCATAAACAGAACCTCGAGCGAGCAAAGGAGGTTTCGGATCTTGGGCAAGAGCTGGTTGCCTCTTTCAAGAAAAACAACTCTCTCGACCGGGAAGACATCAGGAAGCTGGAAAAGATTGAAAAACTCGCCAGGCGCATCCGAAGCGAAGCGGGCGGTTCTGAGGACGAGGTCAGCATAGAAAAAAGGCCCGGCGACCTTGTGGAAGCCATGAATTGCGTAGCCAGAGTATCAGCCTCGCTTAATGAAAAGGTTCAGGAAACTCCCCGGCAAGTAGTATCAGCCACGATCATCGACAAGGCTAGTGTATTACTTGAACTCATCCGCATTGTTCGCAGCTTCTCCCGCAAGGTATAGCCCAGTGACGTCCCGCCGAGAACGTACATTCTTCTTTACGCTGCTTCACACCCTACTGCTCATTTGTGCCCTCCTGTCGGGTTCGATCGAAGCCTTCGCTCAGCAGGATGACGAGGTAGTGCGGGTCAACACCGACCTGGTCGTGCTTAACGTTACCGTTACAGACAAGGCCGGCGAGTATGTACCGGGACTTCGATTGTCCGACTTCAAAGTGTATGAGGATGGCAAAGAGGTCCCCGCAAGAGTGATCTCCAATTTCGGTGTCCACGAGTCGCCCTTCGCTTCAGTTGTCCTGCTGGATACTTCGGGGAGCATGGAAAGCCGCTTGTCGCTGGGCCGCTCCGCCGCAATCAGGTTTCTTGATGGGCTTCGTCCGGAGGATGTCGCGGCAGTCTACAAGTTCGACTATAAGGTCGAGCAGGTGCAAGAGTTCTCTTCCGGGCGGGATCTCGCTCCAATGGCTTTTGCTCTTAAAGCAAGAGGGATGACTACGCTCTACGATGCCATTTTCGAAGCCGTGAATGCGTTGACAGCGCGTCAGGAGGCGCGCAAAGCAATTGTGGTGTTGTCTGACGGAATGGATACTTACAGTAAAACTTCATCCTCCAAGGCGCTGGAAGCCGCCATGGCTATTGGCGCCAGCATCTACGCCGTCGACATGTCAGCCAGCGACGCCGGTGGCCCTCGCAACTCGCAGAGCGCCATGGTTCTGAAGGGCTTTGCCGAGAAGAGCGGGGGGCGATTTGTGGCTACGCCGGGTGGGCCAGCCTTGCGGGATGCGTTCGCCAGCATCGCCAGGGAATTGGGTCACCAGTACACGATATCTTACCGACCTTTGAATCAAACGCGGGACGGACGATGGCGTTCTCTGGAGGTAAAACTCTCCCGCGGAGATGTCGTGGTTCGGACACGCAAAGGTTATCGCTCGCCTAAAGGTTGAATGTTTTCAAGACTAAATTCAACCAAGCCCGCCTCAACCACAGAACCATTTGCCGTAGCCAATGGATCCCAGAACACATCACAAGCACGATCCACTCAACCATTGGCTACCTGGCTACAGCCAGCGGTTTCGGTGAGTAGCTCCTGCCCGTGTTGAGTGTGCGATCCATTGGCTACCGCAAACGGTTCTGTGCGTTGAGTGGCTGCTACTCGGGTTGTGTGGCTGCTACTCGGCTTGTGTGGCTCCTGCCAATGTTGAGCGTGCGATCCATTGGCTACCGCAAATGGTTCTGTGCGTTGAGTGGCTGCTACTCGGCTTTAGTGGCTGCTACTCGGAAATGTGTGGCTCCTGCCATGTTGAGTGCTGGGACCCATAGGCTACTTAGCGAGTCCACCGTCCGCTTGGCGTCCGAACCGGACCCGGGTGGAAAAACTTCTCGGGAGTCATCACTCCATCCTTTTTGAAAACCATTCCGTTCTTCATCACGAACTGCACGTTACGCAGCGCGTCAATGTCTGCCAGCGGATCGCCTGAAACGGCGATCAGATCGGCGAAGAATCCGGGTTTGATCGGCCCGCGCTCTTTGATCAAATCGGCCGCTTTGTAGCCGTTGATGGTAAGCGCGCGCAGGATGTCGGCCGGAGGGATGTTGGCGGTCTTCCAGGTCTGGAGGAAAGCAATTGTCATTTCGCCACGCGTCAGCCACTCGCCAGTCTTCTCGTCCTTCATCCGCTCGTTCCAGTAATCGAAGTCAGTCGAAAATGTCAACGGCACTTTCTTTTCCCAGGCATCGCGCAGCTTGGCGACTGTTTGCTTGAAGGCCGCTTCGCTGCCACGGTATTTCGTGAACGGCGTATCCGTGCCGGCGCGGAAGATCCCTTTCGCGGCCATTTGACGGTGGTGTTCGGGTGTCAACGCATTACCGTGGCCGATAATGTAAATGCCCGCGTCAATCGCTCGCTGTGCTCCTTCCGGGGTCTGCACGTGACCTTCAACTTTGCAGCCGCCTTTAGCAGCCTCGCTTATCGCCAGCTTGATGTCGTCCACCGAGTAGCCCCACGGCTTACAGTCAATGCACAACTTGATTGTCCTGGCGCCGAACAACATGTTCTCGCGGATAGCTCTGACGATCTCTTCCGGACTGTTGGCGTCAATGTACTCGGGGAACATGATGTTGTGCTGCTTGTACATTTCCGGGGTGGGCCAGAATTGCCCACCCGTGCTGCCGATCATCGGCCCGGACGGGATCACGGTCGGCCCCGGCAACCAGCCTTGCTCGATTGCCTGTCGCAGCGCCACATCTGCGTAGAGCGCGTTGTTTCCCACGTCACGAATGACGGTGAAGCCGGAACTGAGAAGCTGAATTCCATTAGACGCTGCTTGAATTGCGCGCAGCGGCGTAGATTCCATGACGTAGGTAAGGTAGTAGTAATTGTTTTCCGGTTGCTCTTTGT
>CAZVHN010000264.1:0-1923 GCA_964626895.1 uncultured Chloracidobacterium sp.
GGGGTTTTCGCGAGCGGCGGGAGTTGAGCACCTTGCGAAAGCTATGACAGGCACCGGCACAAATAACCTCTCATTCACACCCGGCTAAGCGGGGCAGTAGCCCGACTGTTAAGGAGGGCTCCTCAAGTTAGCCGAAGCAACGCCCGCGAGAGCACACAAAAGAGACGAATCCTTCCTTAGTGGAACCCAATGTTGAGGAGCCCTCCTTAACAGTCGGGCTACTGCCCCCGGAACGCCAACCGTCCGCCGATGATGGTGAGTCTAACGTCACCTTTGGCATCTAACGCCACCAGATCCGCGCGCTTTCCTTCCTCAATCCCACCGCATTCATGGTCAAGGAGCAAAAGACGGGCGGGATTGGTAGCAGCCATGCGTGCGACATCGAGCTCGGACGCGCCCAGCGAGAGCATCATTCTTACGGCATCGAGCATCGTGATCACCGAGCCTGCAATGCTTCCGCGCGAGTTGCTCGTACGTCCGTTCTTCACCGTAATCGTCTCGCCCCATATTTGATATTCGCCGTCCCCTTTGCCCGCGGCAGCAATCGCATCGCTGATCAAAGAGAGACGATCAGCAGCTTTTGTTTTCAACAGCAGCCGCAGCACCAGTGGGTCGAGATGAATGCCGTCGGCAATCAGGTCGCACGAGACATCCTCGCGCGCGAGCCCCCACCCAACCGGCCCGGGCGCTCGGTGATTGAACGGCGCCATCGCATTCATAAAGTGCGTCATATGGCGCGCACCCGCTGTGAAGGCGCGATCAAGTACCTCGAGCTCGGCGCGCGTGTGACCGATTGACGCAACCCAACCTCGACTAACCAGCTCCTCAACGAGTTCGATGCCGCCCTCAGTCTCCGGGGCGAGTGTCATCATCCGCACCGAGCCTTCGTTTCTGGGGACGGCAAGAGCTTCAACGTCTGAAGCTCCCGAAAATGACTTGAAGTGCTCAGTTCTCAGCGCGCCACACTGCATCTGGTTTACAAACGGCCCTTCGTAATGCACGCCCAGGACGCGCGCGCCTGCCGAATGTTGTTCATCCGCTTGTTGCTGCATCGACCCTTCGATAGCAGTGACTGCACCTTCGTAGTCTGCGAGTGGCGCCGGGACAAGCGTCGGCAACCATCCAGTCACACCCTGAGTTGCAAGGAATTGTGAAACGGAGAGCAGATCTTCACTAGTCGCAGTCATGGTGTCGACACCCATAGCCCCGTGGATGTGCACATCGATGAATCCGGGAAACAAGGTGAACCCCCGCAGATCTTGGTGGTACTCAGCGCTTGGTACTTCGGGCCCTGGCGTGGAACTGATACGCGCGATGAGACCACCTTCAATAAGCACGCTTGCGCCTTCAGCCACACTGTTTGGTAGCACTACTCGCGCATTTCGCAAAAGCAGTTCCGAATTCCTGTTCATCTATCCCGCTCCAGCACCGTCGCTTCCTACGCGCATTAAACCACAAGCCCGCCAAACGCGCGCGTGCCCGCGAAGCCAGTCAGGTTTCGCGGGCACATGCGTCAAGGTGAAACGCCCACCGCTAGAACGAGGGTTTCGCGCCGAACTGGAACTCGCGCGGCAGGCGTGGCCCTAAGGGCCTGCCGAACGTCAAGGAGTTGGCGGCCAATACGGTTGACAGAATCTACGGAATAAAGTCCAAGCGCGCCAGATTTTCAATTAGGGATCTTGGTAAATCGTGTTAATCCTGTCGAATCTCATGGCGACGCGACCGCACTCGGCTCAAACGCGGCGCGGCTCACTCGCTGGAGATAAGCACCATCAGGATTAAGCTCGCCCGGTCTGGTAGTGAAATCGTAAGAGAAAAGAACTATGCCGTCGGCCCCAAGTCCGCGAGCGACATTGATTTTTTCCACGGTCGACTCCACCGGAATTCGATAGGCACCGATTCCCGCCCACACGCGCCGGCCTG
>CAZVHN010000265.1:0-2187 GCA_964626895.1 uncultured Chloracidobacterium sp.
TGCTGGTTGAAGAATGTGAGCGGCAGCAGGTAAAGAATTTTCTATATGTTAGTACAATTGCCGCAAAATTCCCGGACAAGACCTGGTACTACTATGCTCAGTCCAAAGAGCTCGGCGAGATTGCCGTCAAAAACAGTCAACTGAGTTACAGCATCATCAGGCCAACTATCGTGATCGCCAAGGGAGCAGCGATTTGGAAAACCCTTTCAGACCTGGCGATGAAACCGGTCTTACTGATGCTGGGAGATGGGACCACGCGCATACAGCCTATCTATATCGACGATCTCATCGATTGTCTTTTGCTTGCTTTGTATGAGAAACCGTTTAGCAATGAAACTTTTGAACTTGGTGGTCCGGAAGAGATTACCTTCGAGCGCCTGCTGAAGAGAATTCATTGCCTTGACTATGGGAAAGAGCCTCCAGTTCTTCATTTGCCCCTGCAACCGCTGATCAGGATCGTTTCTTTCATTGAAGAGTCGGTGTCGCGAAGGTTACCCGTCAGCGCCGGCCAACGTTATGCCTTTGGCAGCGATGGAACCATCGAGTTGAACTGGATATTCAGCCGGTCAGCACCGCAAATGAAGAGCGTGAATGAGATGCTCCAAGAGGTGATTTGCCGATGAGTGAGAGCGGTTCGATGATCGATTCAAGCAAGTCTCTATTAATAAGTGAAAGCGCGGAGCCTTTCGCTGACCTGGAACACGAATGCACTGTTTTCACTTACTACCTGATACAGCAGGACCCGAGTGATTATGTGCTCAGTAAGTATCGTCAGGCGCACTCAATAGCTGATTTTGCTTGCACTTCAGAAACGCGCCCTTTCGAACGTCTCTTACTTCATGTCTCCGCGACACATCCACTTCTGACGAAACTGGTGGACGCCTACACCGCTATCTTTCTCAGGAGCTCGATAGTGCGTCGGAAATGGATCTTACTACTGGCGATCCTCGAGAGTTGCTCGCCTACCTCCCGTTGTTTCGACTCTCCTGAAAGCTCGAGCAAGAAGGTTCTTTTTATGGGAATGATGGGGAAGGGAGTGGTTTTCCTTTTCTTCCTTGGCTTGTCGATTGTGTTGTTATTGCCCCTTCATCTTGGATTTGCCGTTTATGGAAAGCTGGTGGGCAGGTCGTAATCGCGCATGGATAAAATTGTAATTATCGGTTCGGGCGCCAGTGGGGTGCATTTCGCGTTATCGGTTCTCGAGAAGGGCTACGACGTTACGATGATTGATGTAGGTTACGCGCGGCCCGCAATCGTTAACCCGGGCGATACTTTTGCCGATCTAAAGCTCAACCTCAGCGATCCGGTGCAATATTTTCTGGGTCAAAACTACGAGGCGGTCGTTCACCCAGGCTCGAGTGGCGAATATTACGGCTTTCCGCCGAACAAGAATTACGTATTCACAAAGCCGGCGGCATTCGATTGGGAAGCAAAGGGATTCGCGCCGCTTTCATCGTTTGCCCGTGGGGGGTTGGCGGAAACCTGGACGGGTGGTGTCTACCCTTTGAATGAAGCCGAACTTCAACCATTTCCGTTTTCTTACCGGGACATCGAACCCTTCTACGGTAAGGTGTCAAAGCGCATCGGCATAACCGGCATCAATGATGACCTGGCCAGATTCTATCCCGTGCATGAAAACTTGATGGAACCTTTGCGCCTGGACCAACACTCCCAGAGACTGCTCGCGAAATATGAGGGCCGCAAGAGCCAACTCAATAACGAATTGAACTGCTTCGTGGGACGCTCAAGAGTGGCGACGTTGAGTGCGGCCAAAGAGGGGCGTAACGAATGCAGCTACTGCGGGAGATGTCTCTGGGGTTGTCCCTCAGGAGCGCTCTATACACCATCGCTGACGTTGGATCAGTGCCGCAAACATCCAAACTTCACCTATGTTCCAAACATGTATGCGAGCCATTTTAAGTTCAACTCGCAGAACAGAATCAGCAGTTTAGTTGTCCAAACTGTGTCCGGGGGACCAGCGAGCGAGATCGCGGCTGATAAGTTTATTCTGGCAGCGGGTACGCTTTCGTCCTCTAGAATATTTATGGATTCGATTTGGAAGGGCACCGGGCAGATAACTAAGTTGACCGGCTTGATGGATAACCGGCAGATCCTAATCCCATTCATCAATCTCAACATGATTGGCGCCGAGTACAATCCTGAAAGTTATCAGTATCACCAAATCGC
>CAZVHN010000266.1:0-3204 GCA_964626895.1 uncultured Chloracidobacterium sp.
CTGCAGCCGTCCGTCGTGGTTGGGCCAGCCGCATCCGCGGGATCAACAGCCGCCACGATGTTGGCGCTGACGTTAGGACTACCCAACGGCGGTCCGAAAGCAGCGGTTCCGAATTGGTAAGCGCCGGCTATCAGTGCCGGAGCAGTGACCCTAACCTCAGGACTGCCGAAAGATAGAACACTGGGTACGTTGGTAGTCACGGTTGCGCCATCCCAAACGATGCGGCCAAATTTGGTTGCCGCAGCCTGGCGCTGGGCTTGAGTCATCTGGTCCCAATGCAAGTTGTTGGTAGAGTCCAGAAGATGGCGAGCATAGATATCGGTGAATCCTGCAAAATTCGCACCAGACGATGCATTGACGAAGGTTTGAAAATTCAAACCGTGTGCGAATTCGTGAAGGAGCACGACTACAAGGTCTGGCAACGGTCCATGGTTATTGTCCAGGCCAAGGTAAAAGTTGAAGTTGCTGCTGAATTGCGCGTTGATGTCGGCAAAACCGGGGTTCAACTCAGCACCGGCGCGCTTATCCGCGAGGGCCGAGCCATACCAGGTGCCGGGAAACTCTGCCCCCGGATAGAGACCGGTGCCTGGGAAGTCACGGAAAACAAACGTCGCGCCCGCGCTCCCCAGAATGCCCGGGCCGAGGGGATTGAAGGCTGCCTGGATGCGGATAGTCACGTTGCTGTCTAGGGTGGCTCCCCAGATATTGGCTGCATCCGTGAACGCGATCAGCCGCTGCTGGCCGAGGGTGGTGCCGGGATTGCCACCCACGGGCGCTGCCGGCGTCGGATCGTTAAATCCCTCACCTGGGCCGTCAAGGTTAACAATGGAGATAGTGGCTCCGGCAAAGGCGCTGCTGGAGCAGGCGAGAACCACCATCACGGCGAAAAGGACGAGTGAACGCTTTGCATTAAGAATGTGTTTTCGCATAGTGGTTCTCCTTTACTGATCTTGTGAGGTTGATTCTTCGAGGCCGAGAAATTCCGCGGCCTCTTCCATGGTGAAAACGCAACGGACCTCGGTCGTGCCGTCGGCATTGTCTCGGCCGAGCACCACGCCACCGAAACGGCCGTCGAGGTCCATCGATACCATGCCGTTCGGTTGCTGGGTAGCGGTCAGACCCTCGGTGGAACGGTTCGTAAGCGACTTGAGTTGATCAACCATCAAGTCGGTCTCTTCGGTTGTCGGCTTGCGCAGATTACCGGTCGTTTTGTCTCGGATGATCTCTTTGGTCGCCACGTATCTCTTTTGGGAAGCCTGTGATGGATTCCGAGATAGCGCGATGGTCCCGATGGTGAGGGCAAGTACAACCGCCGAGAGTATTATTCCAATGCGGATCCGACTAGCCCTCTCCGCTTTCTTAGATCGGTGGATTCTTCCAGGTAATGCTTTTGGTCTCATCTCTAGCTCCTTAAGTTAATATGGTTGGGAATTCCGCCACCGCTTTTACCGGCGGCTATCCACTTGAGGATGAGCCGGCAGAAGAGGGACAAAACTACGAGGACCTTTTTGCCGCCGCCGCAAAGACTCTCGTACATGATGCATCGAGAGTTTCTGGGCGAAAGATTCGGGCCTCAGCGCTTGAAGCCTATAGCCTCGGACCAGCTGCTCTTGAGATGGACTCAAAAGCAAAGGGCTTCGCGTCTCTGAATATTTCCGGGGAGTGAATTCAGTGACAGATGGCTTTTACTGGAGTTTCCTGGTTTGACGTTCACCTGTGGGCCGCACGTGACCAAGGCAACAAGGCGTCAGACCGTCGAAAATGAAGCGGACGCAGTCTACCGATCAGTTTTCGCAGTGTCAATTTTTTTGTGAACTAACCCTAAGGGGTCGGCGGCTAGGTTTAGCGTTTCGCAATCGCCGTCGTCTGCGATGCTGCGAGCTGCCAACGCCCGTTGAGTTTTGAATAGACTTTCATAAACCGCTCCTGGTAGGTAGCGGTCGGCGCAGGCAGTTGAGCCGGCTGCGGTAGAGCCTGATATTCCATATGCTGGTATCGCGTAGTCGTGAGACCAATCAAAATGGCAGTGTCTCCGTACATATGAAGTTTGGTTTCATCCACACTAGTCTCGGGACCGACGCTTTTCGAGCGCGGCGCAGATGCTCGGGCACGGACAGTCGCCATAACGTCCGGTTTGTGCCTGACTAGCCCCTGAGCATTTATTTCGATGTAGTCGTCCGCGAGAATCGCATCAACCGACGCCGAATCGCCCTGCAGCAGAGCGGCGGTCAGTTTGCCATCCATCGCCCTGATAAGTTCCTCTGTTCTTGTCACTCGTTCCTGCCCCCGAGAAAAGATAGCGGCCGCTATTAAAACAACAAGCGTGAATATAAACACTAACTTCATCACAAAACTCCTAGATTATGAGCCAGTCGAAGATTGAGCGCTAGGGTTTGAACGTCTTGCGGCGATTTTCCTCTTCCAGCAATTTCGTTTCAACTCTGCAGCCACTTCTTCAATTGCCTTGATCGACTTCTCAAGATTGTCCTCAGCCTCTGGGCCTGCCTCTTTTTTATTGTTACGCTTTGTTAAAGTGCGGCCTTTGTTACAAGCGCAGCGGCTAATTACACCGGACATATCATGTGCTAACGACACTGAACACGGGTTGGCTTGCCTATGCGCGTGCAAACTGCTATAAAAATCATCGCAGCCAGTCTCGCGCGTCACCTCGGTAGTTTCACTCACTTTTGAATAAGGAGAAAGCCATGAATTGCTCACGTCGTCTCTCTGTCAGTCTGTTCAGCCTGATGCTGATCGTGCAACTGTCGTTTGCTACCCAAACCATCGCCGCGCCCCCGCCCGCCAGCGCGCAAAGCGCGATTCAGATCGAGCGCGAGCGTCTCAGCCGGATCATGGACCCGGCGACAGACGTTGAGGAGTTCCGGCGTGAATTTAACGACTATTTGACGGAAATGGCAGACGCAATGCGTCTGTTCAATGAAATTAAGGTGGTGCGCAAAGAATTAAATCGGGGCGGATTAAGACCGCTCGAAATGCTCGCCCAAGCAAAGCGTTCGGTGGCTGAATTATCAACGGCGGATTTAATCGCAATGCGGGCGGCATACGCCAAAGCCCCGCGTTGGCGGGAACAGGCGAACAACATCAGGTCGCTGCTTAGACCTGAATTTCGGCAGCAGCTCGAAATCCGACTTGCTAACAAAAAGATAACTCAGGAGGTTGCAGACAACTGCGCGGACGGCATCA
>CAZVHN010000267.1:0-1594 GCA_964626895.1 uncultured Chloracidobacterium sp.
CGCGCCATACGCGGCGCCGGGACGGGGATTGACACGGTAGAGGTCTGGGGTATCTAGGTACAAACGCCGCTGCGCTTGGTCCCTGGCGAGGCCGTTGTTAACTTCGACTGGTTTCTAGCTGGCTGTCGAAGGAGTGTAGCCCATTTCCTCCCAGACTTGCCGAACATCTTGGAGCGGTCTCCCTTCGAACGTCAAAGTCCACTGAAGAATCGACATCGTCTCAAGTGGGATGTGTGCGAGGACGGCGTCATCAATCCCTTTGTATGTTTGCCAAGTGACGATTCTCGTAGAGGTTCTGAGGTTGCGGGCCGCGATGTCCCGTTCCCTGGCTGCTATAAGTCGGGCCAGTTGCCGTGCGACCGCTGGATTGGTTTTGTAGTCAGCGTCAAAGGCGATTAGCGCGTTGTAATCGCGGACGGCTTCAATGATTTCTGCATGCGAACAGCCAACTCCGCTGGTAGCGATGACACGCGCTTTCGGTCTGAGACTTACCAGAACGTCAGCTTTGAGAGTACCTTCAGTAATGATAACCGTTTTTCCCCGTGGCAAATCAACCGGCTTGAAGGTGAAGTGAATTGGTGCGCCGGAACTCGCGCCTCGGAATGGAAATGGGCACGCTAGCCATCTGTATTTCTTTTCGCCGGTGCGAAGATCGTTTCGGTGAAGTCGTAGTTGACAGGCTTGAATTCGGCCCCGGTCGTCTCGGTAGGGGATGACAAGCAAGGGTATGTTGTAGTCACGAGGGTTGAATAATTGAACGTTGCCAGTTTCATCTTGCCAGAAGCCAGGAATTCCGATTATGGCAGCATGAGTGCTTCGGACTGCGTACTCGGGAAACCTGACTTTGAGAAACCTGTTCAGAGTATGGGCCAGACCGGCACGTTCCTTCTGCGTGCGGGGAAGAGCGCCGTAGTTCTGTGCATCTGATTCGCGCAGTCCTCTTGATAGTAGTCCGTTAGGTCCATCGATCAGCTGAGAGTAGTACTTGAGAGCAGGCGACCTTCGCATCAATTCCTGGTACACGGCATTGCGAACCTCGATTGGAGCAATTTCAATTGGAGGCGGCGCTTGATTTCTGTTTGTTCGGGGGTTGGCAACCAGGAAGAGACGGTTGTGGTGGAAGATATTGCCGCCATTGCGCGACGTACCTTTTGAGCCATTGCTTATTCGCATGCAGATAGAGGTTTGTTCATCGGTGGTATAACCACACCAGTCAGGTTTCAAGCATACTCGGCATTGTCGGTATTTGGTAACTCGACAAAAACCGTTGCTCGCAATTCGGTGTCGCTGCGGAAAGTTGATGATCCTGCTTTGGTTAGTATAAGGAATATGGACTGACATTGGCCCTCGATGCTGAGTTCTCAAGGTGAGCACTCTCCAGTGACTGTTTTAAAACTTTTCTATTTGAAAGACGGATTTCCCGCGGACTCTCGATTGTTCGAAAGTGTCTATCGCCTTGGCTTCCGCTTAATTTTTGATCGCTGGAATACCTGAGAGAAGGGAACTTGTTTACCCGCAGAGCAGGATGGAAGCCCCGTGACATGAAACTCCGAACGCCAGCCCCCCAAAGGGGGCGGTAGCGGATTGAGCCCTG
>CAZVHN010000268.1:0-7398 GCA_964626895.1 uncultured Chloracidobacterium sp.
TGACCCCTTCAGGGTCAGGCATTTTTCTTTCGCCTATCCGTGGGCGTCGCGCAACGCTCGCCCACGGCTATTAACTTAGATCCCTCCGGGATGATGTGGCGAAACTCGCACTCAGACTCGCGGTCGTGAACGATCACACGCGGCACCGCGAACCTGTTAGATTTATTTTGAGAGGAGGCACAGGATGCGTTTCGTAAGAACAGAGCCCCCGATTGCTGGTTTGGTTGTGCTGCTAATGATCGCCATCGCTTTGGCGCCAACGACAAGACTTGACGCGGCCGATCACGGGGATGCGCCTCTGACAGCCCACGATCTCGGGGCGGACTTGAACGACGCCTACATGTTCCTCGATCCAAACGACAACTCGCGGTTGATTATGATCATGACCGTGCATGGGTTCATCGCTCCTGGTGAGAACTCCAATTTCGGGATCTTCGACCCAGCGCTCCGTTATCGGTTTGAGATCGAGTCCACCGGGGACGCCAAGCCGGACAAATTCATTGACGTCCGCTTCTCGCCTCGGGTGGCTAACGCTGCAGGAGTACCGCAGGCGCAGACCGCTACGATTAACTTGCCGAATGGCAGGACCTTTACTGCGCCGTCAACCAACTCCAACAACGCCGCCGACGTGGCCCCCACACCCGTGCTAACGACGGATTCTCAGAGTGGAGTGATCTTTTTCGCCGGGCTCACGGACGACCCGTTCTTTTTCGACATTCCCGCTTTTGCTCGTTTCAACGGATCAATCCGAGCCGGCACTCCGAACCCAGGCGTATTCAGTCGTGGCCGCGACACCTTCGCGGGCTACAACACACTGGCGATCGCGTTTAGCATGCCTCTCTCATTCATTCGCGGTCCGGGCAATGAGCTTGGATTAGCTTGCGATACACAACGAAGGAGTCCGCAATTCTATAACTCACGAACAGGAGAGATCGCGGGGGCAGGGAGATGGGTCAACGTCGATCGAGAAGGCGTACCTGCCGTGAACGTGGCCCTCGTACCATTTAATGCCAAAAACACTTACAACGCGGCCAATTCGGTTGACGACGCTAACGGTAGGTTTGCGCCCGGCATCGTTGATGTCCTGCAGAACTTCTACCGCACCGATGCCACCAGTATCGCCATCCTGGCGAGTGTTGCCGTAACCAGAGGGGACGTTCTGCGACTGGATCTTACCGTTCCAAATACAGGCACCAATCCCCAAGCCTCGTTTCCGAATGGTAGAAGATTGACCGATGATGTGATTGACATCCTTTTGACTCTAATCAATAACAGGCAGCCCCTGGGCGACAGCGTAAACGGCAACGACATGGGGTTCAGGAGCGTTTTTCCATTTCTGGCTCCATCGCAACAGCCAAGGGTGCCTGGTACAACTGACGATAGTACGCGCAACTGATGTAAGCGATCCACGAAACTACACGAACCAACACGAAATAATTGTTAGTATTATTTCGTGTTGGTTCGTGGATCGTATTTGACCTTAGCTTTGATGCAACGATTCACCCCAACCTCCGCGTTGCTGAACGCTCTGCTGCTCCTGGCTGTTGTTATGGCAGCGGGAGGAGGCGTTTTTGGTCAGGAGCAGGGGCGGATCGCCGGCGTGGCCCGCAATGCCGCGGGCGGGAATGTGTCGGGAGTAACAATAGTTTTCACGAACCAGATTACCAGCGAAGCCAGGAGAGCACGCACGGGCTCCGATGGGACCTTTTCGATCCAATTACCTGCCGGCGCCTATCGCGTCACGGTGGATCGACCTCACATCGGCAAGTTTGATAAGGACAAGAACTATGGAACGTTTGCGGTAGCTCGTGGCGATGCCCTTGAAAACCTGATCATCGGTGGGGACCAGCAGGGACCGCTTGATGTAGTAGTCGAAGAAGCAAAGCCCGAACCATCTCCCTCAACGACGTCGGACAAACCCATCGGCAATGCCGGAGACGAGAGCGTTTCTTCTGAGCCACAAACAAGTGCGGAGCGGCGTGAAGCCCGAGATCGCTGGCGCATCGGCTTTCCCGAGTACGATCGCTACGGAGATCGCGGCGCCCGAGGACGGGACATTCCTTTCAGGAAAGGCCGCTGGTGGGACCCTTACAACCAGAGCGTCCTCAAAGGCGACTACCCGATCAAAGGCAACAAGCTTTTCATGATTCTCTCGGGGGTCAGCACGACCGGTCTCGAACTACGCCGCGTGCCAACTTCTTCAGACATCAGCAGCGACGAGCCCAGCAGCGGCGAATTCTTCGGCCAGCCGGAACAGCTTGCGGTCAGCGAAACTGTCCAGCTTAGCTTTGAGCTCTTTCATGGCGATACCGTCTTCAAACCGAGAGACTGGGCCATCAAGATTTCGCCGACCTTCAGTATTCCTAATTACCTCAACGCGCGCGAGAATGGCGTAGTCAACATCGACGTCAGGCGGGGAACCAACCGCACAAGCACGCACATCTCACTGGAAGAGGCCTTCGCGGAAGTGAAACTGACGGATGTGAATGAAAACTACGACTTCGTCTCTGTGCGCGCCGGTATCCAGCCTTTTGTTTCCGATTTTCGCGGCTTCCTCTTCTCGGATAACAATCTCGGTGCGCGCATCTTCGGCGCGTTTGACAACAACCGGTATCAATTCAATGGTATGTACTTCTCGATGCTCGAGAAGGACACCAATAGCGGTTTGAATCGCTTCGACACGCGGCATCAAAACGTCTACATCGCCAATCTCTTTCGGCAGGATTTCATCACCAGAGGTTACACGATCCAGGGCAGCCTCCACTACAACGACGATCGCAGCAGCATCGAGTTTGATCGCAACGGTTTTCTGGTGCGACCATCATTGATCGGCGACGTCCGCCCCCACTCACTTAAGGTCGGCTACATTGGCGTGAACGGTGACGGCCATCTGGGCCGATTGAATCTGACGAACTCCTACTACTACGCTTTCGGGCGCGACAGTCGGAATCCAATCGCCGGGCGTCACGTGCGCGTCAAGTCGCACATGGCGGCGGTTGAGGCGTCTGTCGATAAGGACTACCTGAGATTCAGAGGATCGTTTTTCTGGGCACAAGGTGACGCGAATCCTACTGACGAAAAGGGCACCGGCTTCGACGCTATCTTCGACGATCCAAACTTTGTGGGTGGTCAGTTTTCTTTCTGGAACCGCAATGGCATTCGCCTGACGCAAACAGGCGTGGGATTGGTCCAGCCAAATAGTCTCTTACCGAGTCTGCGCAGCAGTAAGACGCAGGGGCAGTCAAATTTCGTTAATCCGGGAATTTTCATTTATAACGCAGGCGTCGACGTCGAAGTAACACAACGAATCAAAGCGGTATTCAACGCCAATTATTTGCGTTTTCATCGCACCGAGCCGCTGGAGTACATTTTATTTCAGAACCGCATCCGGCACGATATTGGATTCGACTACAGCCTCGGCGTGGCCTATCGTCCGTTCTTAATAAATAATGTGCAGATCACATTCGGAGCCTCGACCCTGCAGACTGGCCGGGGTTTTCGGGACATCTTCACGGACCGCTCGCGTAATTGTCCGCCGAACGTGGGAGACTTTTGCGAGCCGGACGTGATTAGCCCGCGCAAACCCTTGTACGCTTTGTTTGCTCAGTTGAAATTGATTTTTTGAAATCTAGTGCCATTCAACGTGAGTAAATTTGCAGGATGGGAAGGTGGGCAAAGCGCAGCGCGCCCACCTTCCCAACCTGCAAATTCGCAAAGGTTGGATAGTCGTCTCAGTGTTGAGTAGCGGCGGATGGAGTTTATTTGTTGTTGAGCAAAGTTGACAGACAATCAACGATCCACGCGGGGTCCCCACGCGGGCAGCCCGCGTGGGGTGATAGGAAATCACACGAAGTAACACGAATTGCTTTGGTGTCTTTTCGTGGAATTTCGTGGATCGCTTCCCTTCGGTTGCGGCATGCCGCGATGTGTTCTCTGTGTCTCCGTGGTGAAATGGCCTATGAGTAGACTCTTCGTAATCGTGATCATTCTAGCTGCCCTTCTTGCGACTGTCGCTGTGTTTGGATATTCACCTTCGTCGGAAGCTGACGCGCGCGCCTTCACGCCGAAGATCAAGACACAGGTCAGACCGCTATCTCGCAATTGGCGCCAGGAAAGCCAAACAGTCACCACACCTCCCCAGCTTGAAGGGTGCATCACTTGCCATGGGCAGATCGAGCCGATGCACAAATACGGAACCACCGAGACGCTGGTAAGACTCAAGGATGGCAAAGACGCCGTTGGTCTCAACTGCACGGCTTGTCACGGCGGCAATCCGGTACCGGGAAAAACAAGCGAAGATCCAAAAGAGATAGAACGAATCAAAGACCAGGCACACGTGCGTCCGCGCTTCCCCAATGAGTGGAAGAGAGATGGAAAGTACACCGGCGCAAACCCGGAGCGCAGCAACACTCTGTTGACGCGCGAGAGTTGGGAGTTCGTGCGTTTCATTAACCCTGGCGATAATCGTGTCGCGGCGCAGACGTGCGGCAGCAGCGCTTGCCACGAGACTGCGTCGAAAAATGTGGCTCGCAGCATGATGACGCACGGCGCAATGCTCTGGGGTGCAGCGCTTTACAACAACGGCAGCTTCCCTCTCAAAGACGCGCGCTTTGGAGAAAGCTATAGCGAAACCGGGGCTCCCCAGACCCTGGTGCAAGTGCCACAACCAACGCTCGAAGAGCGACGCACCAAAGGTCTGCTTGAATTCCTGGATCCCATGCCGCGCTGGCAGATTTCCCAACCTGGCAACGTGCTGCGCGTGTTTGAGCGCGGCGGAAGACGCCGGCTTGAAGTAGGACTGCCGGACAGAGAAGAGGAGGCAGGCAAACCTGACAAAGGACTCAGTCCGCGGGGATTTGGCTCGAACAATCGCACTGATCCGGTTTTTCTGGGATTGCAGAAAACGCGTCTGCTTGACCCCACACTCAACTTCCTCGGCACCAATGATCATCCCGGAGACTTTCGCTCCTCAGGGTGTACCGCCTGCCACGTCATCTATGCGAACGATCGCGATCCAGTTCACTCGGCCGGCTATAGCGCGGCGGGAAACCTGGGAGCTTCGCAAACAAGTGATCCGAGCATTCAGAAGAACATCTCGGGACACCCCATCAAACATCAGTTCACGAGCCAGATTCCGACGTCGCAGTGCATGGTCTGTCACATGCACCCCGGTACAAACATGGTCGCCACTTATCTCGGCATGACCTGGTGGGATAACGAAAGCGACGGCGACAAAATGTATCCGAAAGTGCAGCACAATCCGTCTCAGGATGAGGAAGCCGAGAAACTGGATCGCAATCCTGAAGCTGCAAGTATGCGAGGACTCTGGTCCGACCTTAGTTTCCTGTCGCAAACCGGCACTGCCGATTTTAACGCCCTGTTAAAGAATACCCAGTTTGGAGATTCCCACGGTCACGGCTGGATGTTTCGTAAAGTTTTTAAACGAGATCGCAAGGGAAACCTGCTTGACGCCGCCGGGAGCCTGGTATCAGCGGCGGATCCGGACAAGTTCAAGAAAGCCGTCCACCTCAACGACATCCATTTAGAGAAAGGAATGCACTGCGTGGATTGCCACTTCCGTCAGGACGCGCATGGCGACGGAAATCTCTACAACGAACCGCGTGCTGCGATTGAGATCACCTGCGAAGACTGCCACGGGACTATTCGGGAGAGAGCTAAGTTATTCACTTCAGGTCCCGCAGCTGCAACCGTGACTGGCGCGGCCGCTACGCGACGTAAGACACAGAATCAGCCGCTGGTGGGACGAGATCTGCGGCAAATCCAGTTTCGCAATCCTGAAGGTGAAAGAGTGTCAGCCTTCCAGGTGCTGCGACGGGGCCAGAAGAAGAAGGATGACCAGGGGAATGAGATAGAGTTGAAGACGGGTGACGTCATCCAGAACTCAATGGTGGCGCCCGGCCGCTGGTGGCGGGTGTCGCAAACACTTGACACGGTCACTCCGGGAAGTCGCGATTACAACGAGAAGTCGCAATACGCGAAGACTATCCGCAAAGACAATCAGACGTGGGGCGCCGTTCCGGACGATGACAACAAGCTCGCGCACCGCGATAGCGATATGACCTGTTTCGCCTGCCACTCTTCGTGGGTCACCAGCTGTTTTGGTTGTCACCTCTCGATGTCGGCGAATCGGAAGATGCCGAACCGCCACAATGAAGGCGGCAATACGCGAAACTTCACGCAGTACAACTATCAGGTGCTTCGCGACGACATTTTCATGCTGGGGCGTGATGGCACTGTGACCGGCAATCGCATTGCACCGGTTCGTTCGTCTTCGGCCGTGTTGGTCAGCTCTCAAAATCAGAACCGCGAGTGGATATATTCGCAACAGCAGACAACTTCGGCTGAGGGCTTCGCCGGTCAGGCATTCAACACGCACGTACCGCACACGGTGCGCACCAAAGAAACAAAGGCGTGCAGCGACTGTCATGTTTCCGATAAGAACGATAACAATGCCTGGTTGGCCCAGGTGCTTTTGCAAGGCACTAACTTTGTCAATTTCATGGGGCGCTCTGTTTATGTCGCAGGAGATCACGCGCTCGAGGTTGTGGTGGCCACCGAACGAGAGGATCCGCAGGCCGTATTCGGAAGTACGCTGCAAAAGGTGGCATTCCCGTCTAACTATGAGAAGTTTGTTAAAGGCGGTCGGGAGCTGAGGACGTTTTACGAGCACGTGGGCAACCCTAAAGTGCTGCAAGTGCAGTTGCGCGGTGAGTATGCTTACGTCGCTGCCGGCGAAGGTGGGCTGCGAGTCTATGATGTTGCGCAGATCGATCAGAAGGGCTTTTCCGAGCGAATCGTGACTGCTCCGGTCTCACGCTTTGGCCAGAAGTTCTGGGTGAAGAGCAAATATGCGACTGCCGTGGCGGCCCCGACCACCCTGGCAGTGGATCCGGCCCGCTGGCGATTGATGGCCGGCGGAAAGATGCTCGACCCGGAGAGCGCCGGCAAGCTTTCTGCCGCAGAGAGAAAACAGTTGCTCAATGAAGAGCAACCGATCCATCCGCTGTATGCCTACCTCTATGTTGCCGACAAGTACGAAGGCCTGATACTCGTTAACGCCGCCACGCTTCTTGACGGCGATCCACTCAACAATTATCTCAAGCGGGCACTGGATCCCGGGAAGTTCCCCCAGGGGGCATTTAATCCTGGCGGCGCGCTTGATGGTGCGAACAACATCGCGATCGCGGGAAACTACGCCTACATCACAACCGATGACAGCCTGGTGATCATCAGTATAGATGCTCCGCTTAATCCCCGGATCGTTCAGACGATATCCCTAAAGCAGCCCCGCGCCATTGCAATCCAGTTCCGGTACGGTTTTGTAGTCGATCAAGAAGGTTTGAAAGTCATCGATTTGACGATTCCTGCTGAGGCACG
>CAZVHN010000269.1:0-4157 GCA_964626895.1 uncultured Chloracidobacterium sp.
ACCAAGAAGGCGGCGCCTGTGCCGCTTGAATTACGAATAGTTTGATCTCTTACCGAAAGCGGCAAGGGATCCCTGAAGTGCTGGGCCACTCTCAGGAAGCTGACCGCTACCAGCGTTAGCGCCCCAACCCGCAAGATCTGCCAGGTGATAGCGACACCGGTTCGCTCACCGGGCCTGCGATATTCCACCACCAGGGCCAAAGCCGCGCCTGCGACCAGACCACCAAGATGTGCTGCATTATCTATCAGGCCGCGGCCCAGGTATCCGATGAAAAGATTGATAACGATGATCGGCAGCATGCCGGTGCCAAAAGCCCGTTTGAACCCTTCCGGCAGTTCATGACGGAATTTGATTCCAAAAACAAAAAGAACGCCAACCAATCCAAAAAGTGCGCCCGACGCTCCCGCCGAGGGGAAGTCGTTTGTCTTGAAAAGAAAACGACCCAGACTACCCAACTGCGTGTCTGGACTAATCACCGTGAGATAACTAGCGACCACCCCGGCCACGCCGGTGACTACCCAGAACACCACAAACTTTGCCGACCCGTAGAGTTTCTCTACATATGGACCAACAACCCAGAGACTGTACATGTTCACCAGCAAGTGAGGCAGATTGATGTGCACGAACATTGGCGTAACAAAACGCCACCATTGATGCTGTTCGTTAATGAGCCGGTTGAGCTTCGCGCCATAAGGTATCAGCACCGGCTCGGAAAGCTCCCACAGGCCGGCGGAAGTCATCCCGCTTGACTGCCACATAAGCAGGAAAACGAAAAAGTTTGCGACCAGTAGAATGATGGTGAACTTGTAAGGCCGGTCTAAAACGGCTCGCGCAAAGCGCATCGTCTCGCGGTCTGCAACCGGCCGTGGCGGAGCACTTGAACTGGTGGTAGACGCGCCGCAGACTGCGCAGCTAGTTTCGCCGGCGCCTACAATAGCGCCACAGCCGCGACACATGCTGGGCCTGGCTTCGTTAGTCCTATCTGATTTTGTTTCGGTCAAGTGGTCAAACGCTAACAAGCGTGATGCTTCAATCAGAAGCATCACGCTCAAGAATCTGGTAACGGAGACTAGCTCAACAGGCGTGCCACGCGCTGCAAGATTTGGCTAGCCACCTATTTCCGCCAGGAGACTTACCAGATCGTCGGCATGTTCCTCTTCCATTGCGAGAATGCCTTCCAACATCCTCCTGGTGGTGGAATCGTCATTGCCTAAGTAATTGATCATTTCCCGATAGCTGTCGATAGCGATACGCTCAGCCACCAGATCTTCCTTGATCATGTCCAGAAGATTTTCGCCTTCAACGTATTCGGCATGACTTCTGGTCAACAATCCTTCCGGGTTGAGGTCTGGCTCACCGCCCAACTGCACGATCCGTTGCCCAATGAGATCCGCGTGTCCCTGCTCCTCGTTTGCGTGCTGGAGAAACTCCGCAGCCACGCCCTCGGCATGAATCCCCGAGGCCATGAAATAGTGCCGTTTGTATCGCAACACGCAAACGATCTCGGTGGCGAGGGCCTCGTTCAAAAGTTTGACGACTGTAGCTCGATCGGCGCTATAGCCCTCCGTAACGGCGCCATTCTCGATGTGTTGGCGCGCGCGTTCGCGTAAAGTCTTGATGTCTGTGAGGAACGGTTTGTCAGGCACAGCTTTTACTCCTGATTGATCAGCCACGGCTTTCACTCCTGTAAACAAATTTAGGGGAGGCACGATATTACCCGCAGGACGAGGCCGGAGCAAGCCAGCCAGCCATTGGCTTCCACTTCAGAGCGGCCTTATTCAACAATGACTCTTCCCTGAATTTTTATCTCGTTGGAAGCCACCGTATCGGTCACGATCTCGATAGGTGCACGCCAGACCAGGGTTTTAATGCGGCAAGTACCTGTGTTGTCTTCGCGGCAATAGAAGAGCGTGAGTTGAACGCGAAGTTCTGCCTTCCCCGCTTCATACGCGCGAAACGGTATCCGCAGAGGCAAACGCAGGTTCTTCGAAGTCTCTTTTACTTCTCTATCGCGGCCCTTGGCTCCGGTTACCGAGGAAGAGATCAGCCCGACCTGCTGCCCGCCACTTTCAACGGAAACTCTGTAGCGCTGCGGCGCCATGGGATTTAGGTGATAACCGGCAGGCAGATCCACTTGAACCACAACGGCACCGTCCTGGTTCGCGCGCAAGCGCTGCAAGACCAATATGACCTCTTCGGAATTTGGTGGGGGGTCGGAATCCATCGCTGCAATCAGCGCGGCGGGCGGCTCGAGACCTTTGATTCGAAGAGTCGATACTTCCTTCGTCTTCAGGTCGACGACTCGGACTGCATGGTTGTTTGTGTCCGCAACGTAAAGCTTATTGTCGGCGACACTCAGACCACCAGGTTCGTAAAGAGAGGGTGAAGTGCCGTCGGTTTGGCCGGGCCTGCCGGTCCCGAACAGTGTCTTAACGGAGCGCGCTGCCGGATCGAGTTGTTTGATCTTGTGATTGTAAGTGTCAGCGATCAGCACTTTGCCATCAAGTGCAAAGATGCCCAGCGGATGTTGTAGGCGGACGTCGTCACCTCGTCCATCAACATCACCAAACTTGAACAGGTCACCACCGACGACGGTTTTGACTTGCCCGCTGTTGAAGTCGATAGCGCGGATGATGTTCGACTCGCTGTCAGCGACAAAAAGATTCTTGCCGTCCGTGGCCAACCCGGAGGGCTGGGCAAAGCCGGCCTCAAGTAGTGGACCATCGAGGCGAGCTTCGCGACCGGAGCCGGCAAACGTGGATACTGCCTCTTTGTCGAGATCAAGCTTCCAGATTTGATGGGGGCCGGCCATCGCAATGTAAAGAGTGCGCCCCACGAGCTGAAGATCCCAGGGAGAATTCAGACCAACCTCGCGCGACGGACCTTGCTTGAAGTAATCGCGCGACTGCGTTCCTGTGCCCGCGATTGTCTTCACTGTTCGTGTTTCTAGATCTACCCGGCGAATGAGATGGTTTTCCGTATCAGCGATGTAAAGGTGGTCGCCATCCAGGGCCATCCCCTGCGGTCGGTAGAAGCTGGCTTTATCGAATGCACCATCTACGAAGCCACGCTCTCCGGTGCCGATCGTTTCCAGGAACGTGCCGTCGAGTTTTGTGATCACGATGCGGTTGTGATTTGAATCAGCAATGAACAGCCGGTCGCCTTTGGCATCTGCGAGGACCTTACCTGGGAAGGCAAGCGGCAGGTTTCCAACCTTGGCGCGTTCCAAAGTGAGTTTAAGGGGCCCTTCATTCAACTCGCCGCGCTTGCGAAAGTCCTCGACAGCTTTTCCGATGGCCCTATCAATTGGATCGTAGTTGCCCTCGCCGGAGACTGATCCAATAACGTAACCAGCCGGATCGATTAAGATTTGAGTGGGCCAGGCGCGGACCGCGTAGCTTTGCCACACCTTGAACTCCGCATCGTTGTAGACTGGATGCTCAATCTCGTAACGCAGGATGATGCGACGAATATTTTCCGTCTCCTTCTCATTTTCGAATTTTGCGGAGTGCACACCGATAACTACCAACTGGTTTGCATACTTCTCCTCGAGCCGCTTCAGGTCTGGAATAATGTGAATGCAGTTGATGCAGCCGTAGGTCCAGAAGTCCAGCAGCACTACCTTGCCTTTCAGTGCAGCCAGCGATAGCGGTTTATCTGTATTGAGCCAGCCACGCCCACCGGTAATCTCGGGCGCGCGCACGCGAACCCCTTGTTGTGCAGACATAAAAGCGCCTTTCTCAAAAGTGCGGAGAGATTGAGCTGAAAGCACTACGATAGCCGATAAGAAGAGCGCAAGGCCAACCGCCGCCTTCGAGCTTTTGGAAAATATCCTTCTCAATCCGCCTCCTCTGAGATCGTTGATATACGCACTGCAAGGCTGATTTGGTTTTCAATCATTCCGCAGTTCATGTGATAGCGACGAGTCTGCCTGGAGTTCGTAATTCAAGAAAGAAAGTCTTATTTGTTCGTTGACTGGCCAGCGAAGCGGACCGCAATTGGATTTAGAGCCCGCGAAGCGTGGCCAAAGCATAAAGCCTGGGGCGTGAGCCCCAGGAGAATCGCAAGAAAATCCCTAGCCCGCGAAGCGGGGGCGACAGCGGCAACAAAAGAGACATCGTTGATGAAAATTAACGTACAAAAAGGATCCTTGATCT
>CAZVHN010000270.1:0-2895 GCA_964626895.1 uncultured Chloracidobacterium sp.
CGCAAGCATTTGTGATCGCGGGGGTCACCTGGAGCGCGGGCATCTTGCCCGCAGTGTGTCGAACGTGCGCTGGTTTTATGACAAGGTGTTAGCGCCTGCCGTTTATTCGCGCTTCGCGCTCATTGCGGGCAAGATGCCCGCGCTCCAGCCTAACTGATCGCGCAAACCAGTCTCTCTCAGACCACTGTGCCAGCCAAGAATGTTAACCGATTACTCGACCAACTCGATGAGTTGAAGCGCGAGTTTGGCGGGCGTCAGGGCCAGAGAGTCGAAGGAATTCTTTCTCGGCTTGCCCGTCAGAAGTTCGGCGATGCTGAATCGTTAATCCGCTTTCACGAGATCTTGCTCTTTATCCGAGCTTACCCCCAGAACGCGGAAATTCTTCGTCAGGTTGAGAAGACGCTTTCGTCTTTCGGTGATCGAGTCAGGCTTCTGCGCGAGATGGACGGCGACCTCTCGCCGTTGGATAACCCGGAGGTGTCGGGCATTGCCGGAACATCCGTCACAGATACCTTCACCTACAACATCGTGCGCTGGCTGTGGAAGCGGCATCCAGCTCAGGTGAAATTCGACTGGGATTGGTTCGAAGACGAGAACCGCCTGGCCACAACCTGGCCCAGGTTTATGCCGCTGCTCGAAGAGGATGCTTTTGTTGAGGCGAACGTACCCTATGTCGAATGGCTGCGCGCGGCTTCGGTTAAGGGCCGCGGCATGAATGAGCTCGCGTGGCTGATCCAAAGATTCGAATCGCTTTCCCTTGCCGACAAAGAGGGAGCGGAGCTTTACGATTCGTTGAAACTCTACGTCCGTTGGATCCCTTCGTATCAGGCAACGCGCACCGGAATGAAGTTGACTGTCCGCGAAGTCTATTATCACCGCCAACCTCTTATCCAGAGACGTGACATATCATTGCACGATGAGTTGGAATCACCTCCGCCAGCTCTGAAAAGACTTTCTGCACGAAAGGGCCAGGCCATCCTCGACATGACGCGCGAAACCTCTACCGTGCGTTACCGCGAGCTTTATGGATTCACACATGGCGATTCGAAGCGGGTTTTCCAGACGAGCATTGGCCGCGGCGTCGAGCTGTTTGTGATGGGAGTCTCGCCGGGACTTAGGCTGCCGTTGCGCGCCTACCATGCCGCAATGATTTTCAAAAACGGAGTGCCGGTAGGGTATTTCGAAGGGATATCTCTGTTTGAGCGCATGGAGAGCGGCTTCAACCTGTATTACAGCTTTCGCGACGGCGAGACAGCCTGGATTTACGCGCGCACACTAAATCTCTTTCGCCACTCGCTGGGCGTTACTGCCTTCTCGCTGGATCCCTATCAGATTGGGTATGAAAACGAAGAAGGTATCGAGTCAGGAGCGTTCTGGTTCTATCGGAAACTTGGATTTCGGCCCACGCGACCGGAACTGCTCGAGCTTACAATTGCTGAGGAAAGAAAAATGTCTCGGCGACCCGCTTATCGCACATCGAAAGCGGTGCTGCGCCGGCTTGCCGCTGGCCCGATGATATTTGAACTAGACGAGTCGAGAGTTGGAGACTGGGATCGATTTCAGGTTCGCAGCATGGGCCTGGCGGTCCAGCGCCGGATGGCCGCACGCTTCGCTGGCGATGCGCAGAAAATCCGCGCTGGGTCAGTTGAGAAGGTGGCTCGGGTTCTGGGTATTCGTACGCGGGATTGGAGCGAGGTTGAGCTCTCAGCGTTGAGTGATCTCGCGGTACTGCTCGGCCTGATTTCCGATCTGAATCGATGGACCGATAGCGAGAGGCAAGCTGTGGTTCGAATCATTCGAGCGAAGGCGGGCGCGGACGAAGGTCGGTATTTAAAGTTGATGCAAGGGCATCGACGGTTGCGCGCCGCGATGATCAAGCTCGGATCACAATCATGATGAGACCACCGGGGCAAGGTTGGGGCAAAACCAATTTGGTACAGAATCGCGAGCGGTAGAGGCTCTTATGAAAATAGAAGTTTAATCGAATCAGACTGACGGCTCTCGTTCTATTTTCATTCGCAGTGACGAATCGGGGTTCATGACTTACTGTGTGAAACCAAAAAAGAACCTACGGTAATTTGCAGGTAAGGAAGGCGGACCCTGTCCCCGCCTCAAGCTTGAAAGCCACTCAAGCTGGGTGATTGAGGTTCGACCCTTTGCCAGCTATGTGAGGAAGTTCGTTTGGAGCTTTCCAACTCGCCGAAGCGGCGAGCCAATATCAAATTAGAAACATTTTCGCCCGTAATGGAATCAACAACTTACCGGCATGTTTCTAAAGAGAATAAGAACGAATTGAGTTGTTAGCCCAAACGATTTTGTTTTCATCGTAAGAGCGGGGACAGGGTCCGCCTTCCTTACCTGCAAGTTAGCGGGACTTGAGCCGTCCTCCAAAAAGTTGAATGCAATATCAGGCGCTGGCACATATTCCTAAGGCTCTCAACACTTCCGCATGCGCGATTCAAGGATCTTGTCCGTCGTGAAATTCTCCAACTTCTGAAAATACTCTGCATCCTTATCGAGAGCATTCTCAGGCACCAGTCCCACAATCTCGGTGCTCACGATCTCAACTCCGAGTTTGTCAGCTTCACGACGTACGGCGTCGTAGGCTTGATGCATCCCGGTCTCTCCATAATTCACCAAATTCATGGAAACCTGCACCTGTCCGCGCGTGCTCAACTCAAATCCCAGGGCCTTCAAAAAAGGAAGCCCTCCATGTCGGCCTCTCACTGAGCGGGCGATCTGGCGCGCGATGGCCAGATCGGAAGTGCGAAGATTGACGTTGAAGGCGATCAGAAACGGTCGCGCACCCACGGCAATTGCGCCGGCAGTTTCGTGCACGCTTAAGGGGCCGACATCGGGTGCGCGCGTGGGTTCGTGCGCTATCTGCTCGCGCAG
>CAZVHN010000271.1:0-3603 GCA_964626895.1 uncultured Chloracidobacterium sp.
CCTGTCGTCGGGGGCTGTTTGGCTAAGCGGGCGTGAAAAGCAACGGTTCCCCGCTCGGACTCATCTGAATCTTCGAGGTTATCAGGATGGCCGCAAATTATAGCGACCACCATAACACTCGGTTCCTCCTGTGATTTCGCCCGGCATGCGCAACGTGCCGGGCGGTTTTTTGTTTTGATCTCCGAAAAAGGTGTTGCTGCCACCCCGCTTGCGATCGGGCGGCAGCCGTTAGCTAGATGTTTTGGTGCCAGTGAATGGCAACTGAGGTGAATCTTGCAGGCTGATGCTTCCGTCCATCTGCGTTCCGTCAACTTCACCGGCAATCTTAGCTTCCAAGGCCTGACCGCCCATTTTGAACGATAATGCAGCCGTGAATGAATTGCCGGCGAATGCCGCTGAAACTATATTCGCATCACCCATCTCGGATGCAACGCTTCCACCCAGCCCGGCTTCTGTTTGCCAGACTTTCAGAGTCGCGGAAATGTTTTGTCCAATCGGCGTTTGAATGTCTATTGTCCAGTCGCCTACGATAAGCGCCGCATCGCTTTCGCCCTTGGAGTCTGAGGGCGCAGAAGGTTTTTCCTTGCGCCTGCCGGCTGTATTGTAGAGTTCAATCGCATCGGTATAAGGTTCTAGCTGCTCTAGAACCGCGGCGCCGTCCCCAACAATGACAATCGCAGCCTCGTCGGGCCTCACATACTTCGCTGCCACTGCTTGAATTTCTTCAATAGTCACCGCCTGAATTTGTTGCCGGTAGGTCTCCAGATAATCGTCAGGCAAGCCGAACATTTTTATCTGGACCAACTGGTCGATCAGACCTTCCTGAGTTTCCAGGCGTAGGGGAAATACTCCTGTCAGATAAGACTTAGAGTCCATAACCTCTTTCTCTGACACTGGCTCGGTGCGAATCCTATCCAACTCGTAGAAAAATTCCTTCAGCGAATCGCCGGTCACAGGTGTTCGAACCTCGGCGCTGGCGCGAAAAGTTCCCGCCGTGCGGCGCGCATCGAGACTTGAATAAGCGCCGTAAGTGTAGCCCTTCGCCTCGCGCAGGTTCATGAAAAGCCGCGATGAAGCATTAGCTCCCAACACCGTGTGCATGAGCAACATCGGAAAATAATCCGGACTCGTGCGCGTTATTCCAGTATTGGCAATCACGATATTTGACTGAGCGGAACCTGGCCGATCCACGAGATACGCCGATCGAGACGAGCGGGATGGAGGGGCAGGGAAATCGTCCTTGGGAAGTTCCCCTGGCTGCCAGTCCCCAAACAAACTCTCGATCCTTTTGAGGAGGGCATCGGATCGAACGTCGCCTGCTATGACGCACACAGCATTGTTAGGCAGAAACTTTGTCCGGTGAAACTTGACGATTCGTTCTCGCGTGGTTGCGTCCAGCGATTCCAGAGTAGGCGTAATCACAGAGTAGGGATGTTCCCCAAAAACTACTCGCGAGACCATCTCGGTCGCCAGAAAGGACGGCTGGGCTCTCTGCTGTCTGAGACTCTCCTTCGTGTTTTGCTTGATGAGTTCGACCTCGTTTTCAGGAAAAGAAGGATTGCGAGTTACATCTGCAACGAGATCGAGGATGTTGTCACTAAAAGTTGCCAGCGATGAGGCGCCGACAGTGGTGTAATCGGAGTTTGCTCCGGAGCTCAACGTGGCTCCCATTCTTCCGACTTCATCGGCAATTTGCCGGCTCGTCAGGGATTCCGTGCCCTCTGTTAAGAGTCCTGTCAACAGGTCGGTCAACCCGGGCAGTTCGGGAGGATCATGTGCGTCGCCTGCTCGGAACGCCAGACGGTAACTGACCAGCGGCAACCGCGAATCTTCAACTATGACGACGGTCAGACCGTTCGACAGCGTAGTCTCTGACGCTCGCGGAATGTGGATCGGTCGGGGAGGCAGAGGCGCGGGGGCCTGGTGGCGAAAAGATTCCTGTGGAGTCATTTTTACGGATGCAAAGGTCCTGAGCTGGTGTCAACCTGTTTAGTAGTTTCTGCGGGTTGCTGTGCCGAAACAGGAACCTGGGCGTTGTCCCCCAGGGCCGCTGCGGGCGCTGCGGCGAGAGCCGGTTGAGGAGATACTTGCGGTGCGGGCGAGGTGGGCTGTTTCGCGTCTCCTGAGGGCAGAGGCGATACGGCCGCGGGCATCTCTGCTTCCTCATCCACGAGCGCTGCAGGGATGATGTCGAGCACCACTCGATTCTCGACATCGAGAAAGCGACTCACTGCGCCCTTGATGTCATCAGCAGTGATTCGTAAATACTGATCTAGCTCGGAATCGATTAGATGGGGATCACCGTCATAGAGCGCATACTCAGCGATGCGTTGCGCGCGATACATCGTCGATTGCCTGCCACGAACAGCGTCGTTGCACAATGAGTTTCGCAGCTTTTCCATTTCCGCGTCCGATGGGCCCAACGTTCCGAGGCGCTTTATCTCATCAAAGATTTGCTCTCGGATGACGGCTACCTCTTCGCCAGGTTTTGGCAGAGCGAAAATATACCAGGCCGATGGCCCGCGTCGCTCATCTACGCCCCCCTGAATTGAAACTACGGACTCATCACCCTTAACCAGCTTCTGATAGAGCCTCGAGCTATCTCCTTCGAAAAGCAGTTCGGCAGCAAGTGTGAGCGCGTAGTAGTCTGGTGTCCTGCGAGCGGGAATCTTCCAACCCAGGACGAAGGCAGGGGCCGGCGCAAGCTTGTCGTAGTAGGTTTCCCGAGTTCGTGCGACTTCACCAGGTTCGCTCACATCAACGGGAGGCGGATTGGGCTGGCTGGGAATTTCCTCGAAGTACTTCTCCACCAAAGAGCGAGCTTCTTGTTCGTCGAAATCACCGACAATGCTCAGCACCGCATTATTCGGGGCGTAGAAAACTCGGAAAAACTCACGGACGTCGTCGATTGTAGCAGCGTCCAGATCCTCCATCGAGCCTATGGTCGAATGTGCATTGGCCAGATTCTTGAAGATCAGTTCATTAATGCGAAGAAAGGCATTGATGTAAGGCTGATTGTCGTAACGTAGTCTTTTCTCTTCCTGGACTGCATTACGCTGGTTGTCCAGGTTCTCTTGCGTCACCTTCAATGAGCGCATCCGATCGCTCTCGAGCCACAGCGCCAGCGGAAGATAATTGGCTGGGAGCGTTTCAAAGTAGTTTGTGCGCTCGGTGGACGTTGTGCCGTTCATTGTTCCGCCCGCATTAAAGATGTGCTGAAAGTGGGCAGCCTTGGGAACGTTCTCCGATCCTTGAAACATCATGTGTTCGAAAAGATGGGCGAATCCGGTGCGGCCCTCTTTCTCGTTGCGCGAGCCAACATCGTAATAAACGGCGACGGAGACTACAGGAATAGACGGATCCTTGCTCAGTATGACGCGAAGGCCATTCGGTAGCGTGAATTGTTGGATCTTTGTTGGTGGGAGCTGAAAAGTTTCTGCCACGTTTGTCTCGATTCGCCTAAACGTTTATTCGGGCGTGCTCTCCCCCTGGGTGGGGACACAGTTCTGTTGTTGAACTAAGGGGAGCGCCCGTAAGGTCCGGATTAAACCGGCTTTTCATTAATCATGCCGCGCAATTCGGCGCGCAGGCGTTCAATCTCAG
>CAZVHN010000272.1:0-3644 GCA_964626895.1 uncultured Chloracidobacterium sp.
TCCTGAATTCTCATAGTCCGTGAAACGGACGGCTGAAGAAACACCTTCAACGATGAATCGACCCTATCAACCATCAGCCGTCCGCCTTGGCGGACTGGATAGCAATCAATTAACGACCCCAGCACTTAAGTGCTGGGCTACTATCAACCGTCCGCCGCGGACTAAGAAAGCCTTTTATGAAATGGAGACATACATGCGGATAATCGAGCAAGCAACAAAGCTCTTATTCGTTTTCGCTCTGCTGGGAATGAGCACGTCCGTGTGGCAGGGCAAAGCCGACCAAGAGCTCGCGCCGGCTGAACTGATCGCCAAGCACCTTGAGTCAATCGGTCCAACCGAAGCTCGAGCGCGAGTTAGCCGTATGAGAATCAAGGGCACTTGTCTTCTGACTGTCCGCCAGGGTGGGACCGGTCAAGTGGATGGCGAAGCGGTGATGGCCTCGCAAGGGAACATGAACCTGATAAACATGACCTTCAATTCCCCTGATTATCCATACGAATCATTGAAATACGATGGCAAGACATTCACCGCGAGCCAATTCAAGCCCGGGCTCCGCACGGCCCTGGCCCAGTTCTTTCTGACAAATGATGTCTTATTCAAAGAAGGCATAGTCGGCGGTGTACTGTCAGCTTCGTGGCCGCTGTTAAACCTTCAGGACAAAAATCCCAAGCTGGAATATGCAGGTCTTAAAAAGGTTGCCGGGAAGCAAATGCATGCTCTCAAGTACGTGCCCCGCAAGGGGTCAGACCTGAAGATCACGCTCTTCTTTGACCGAGAGACGTTTCAGCATCTTCGCAGCGAGTATGAAAGGACTATTTACACGACGGATCAACAAAGAATCGGAGGTGGAGGTGGAACATTGCCATCTGCGAGTAGCCAGAGGTCTTCAAACGCACACATCAATGCGGTGGAAGAGTTCTCTGATTTCAGGTCGGAAGGCGGGCTGAACTTGCCGCACACTTATAAGTTTGAGCTTTCAATTCAATCCGAAGTTAGACCCGCGCTGGTTGACTGGACATTCAACCTCACCGATTTCAATTTCAGCGAAGTCCCGGATTTCAAGTAGTTCAGCGATCTGTTGAGTTCCAGCGCTTGAGCCGGTCGCTACCAGCGACGGACGCTCCCCTCAACTTTTTGGAGTGCTGCGTGGGCAAGCACAGGCACCATCCGCAAAAGGACGGCTCAAGCCTCGCTAACTTGCAGGTAAGGAAGGGGGCAAAGCGCAGCGCGCCCCCGCTCAAGATTCCCAGCCACTCAACCTTGAATTGACAATTCAAGCCCAGCAAATTTGCTTGCCACTTCGAATGGATCCAAAAAGTCAGTGTGGTAACATTGCGGCTGCGCCCCCAAAGCACTTCGTTCCTGATGTCGAACTTTAGCGCTACTCAACTTCCGCTTGCTCCTCTTGGCGCCGGCGATCTCATCGATCGCGCGGTTAGACTATATCGTCGTCATCTATTTACCCTCATACGCATCGCGGCGCCACCGGTCATCATTTCCGCAATAGGATGGGTTCTATTGAGCGTCGCCTGGCGCGCGGTTTTCGTCACGCCCAGCGGGACATTGCTGCTCTTTTATTTCTTTTTAGGCGCTCTCGGCGCGGCTTTGGTTGTTGGCGGTTACATCTTTAGCCTGATTGTTATGGGAGGCGCTGCCCGCAACCTGGTGACCCACCTCTTATGGAATGAGCCGGTCTCGATGCGCGCCACTTACGATGCCGTTCGATCGCGTTTATGGGGACTTCTGGGAGCGACGTTGATAATGGTTGCGTGGGTGGGGGTCTCAGTCATGGTTGCGGGTTTCGGTTGGTATACCGTTGTCATTATCGTAACGGTGGGAGCGGTAGTATTCGCCCAAATAGCTCCGGCGTGGGTGTCAGTGGTGGTCTGGATAATTGGCGCGGTCGCAGGAACAGTAGTCGCCCTCTGGCTGTTCTTCTTTTTCGTAGGGCGCGTTGCTTATGTCCCGCAGGTAATGCTCGTCGAGGGGAAACGCGTTTTCGAATCGGTTGGAAGAAGCTTTTCGCTGGCTCGTGGTAACGTGCGCCGGTTGATGGCCATGACGTTGTTCGTCGTTTTTACGTTCTATTCAGCATTGATGATCTTGCTCATACCGCTGGGATGGTATGGGTACGTGAATGGGGTTGATCCGTCCCCATGGAACGCGGCGGAATGGCCGGCGTGGTACGCGATAGGGAATGGCGTGCTGGAGCCTCTCAGTCGAATTTTGCTGGCGCCGATTTGGATACTGGGGCTCTCGCTCCTGTATGTTGACGAGAGAGTGCGTCATGAGGGTTACGATATTGAACTAATGGCTTCGAGGCAATTGGGACCTATGCCTGAACTGAATGTGGTTTCACCTTACGCGCCCGCAATTTCCGTAGATCCTCGGACGCTGCCGCCTCCGCCGCTGGGTTCGTCAGGCAAAATGCTGGGGCTTAGCTAGTGTCAAAACTCAGCTCGAGGCAAAAGAAAACGAGATTTAGCAGGCTGCTGAAAAACCCTTTCAGCGTACGAAGAGAGCGAAATGTGGAGTGCGCCGGCAGAGCGAAGCGGCGACGGCGCTTTGGATTCTTTGGGGTTTAAGGCTCGCCAATCCAAAGCGGAGTCGTGCTACGCTTGCCTCCGCACTCCAAAAATGAGTTTTTCAGCAGCCTGTTAGGAGCTCAACTCACAGAACCGTTTGCGGTAGCCAATGGATGCCGGCATTCAACCTGATGTCAACCAGGAGAGTGGTCACCGACAATTAGCGAAGACTTTCGGCCGATATTGTTTCGAAAACATAATAGTGCGCAGTCTGAAACTAAGCGTAAAGTACAGAGTAGCTTGAATGGCGGCATCCATTGGCTACCGCTCAGGATAGTGCAGTCTGGAACTAATCGTAAAGTACAGAGTAGGTTGAATGCCGGCATCCATTGGCTACCGCAAACGGTTCTGTAATGAGTGGCTGCCTTGCGCGCCGTCAGATCACCGCTTCGCTTCACTCGGACTAAGCTGTGACACCGGCTCGCTGCCCCCGACTATTGACTTCCACACTTTCAACGTGAGAAGTGTTTTCGCAATCCTCGTAGTCACCCTCTGCGCCGTTATCAGTTCGGCAAGGCCGTTGAGCGAATACCAAAGGCAAGTCCAGCAGGCCGTCAGTGCGCTCGATACTCTTGCTCAATCCGATGAAGGTGAAACAGACGCGGCCCGCCTGACGCGAATCACGGAAACCCTGGGGGCGGTTCGCAGCGCCTTGCCCGCGACCGAAAATGTGGAATGGGAGGAAACCAGCTTCAAGGTCGATAATTCATGGCTACATCGCGAGTTCGACAAGTTTGAGAAAGCGCCGGCAGCGGAACAACATAACTCGCTAACGCTCATTACCGAACGCCTTCAGGCACTAGCCAATCGCCTCGAAGAAGTAGAAAGAGCCAAACCTACTAGTGCTTCAAAAGCCGACGCGACGAAAAGACTCGACGAGATTCTTAAGCGACCGGAGTACGCCCGCGGCCGCAAGGAGGTGAGCGCCCTCACGCGGCTATGGCGCGACCTGCTGAAATGGATCGAAAGCCTGTTGCCCAAGCCACTACAGATGGCTCCCGGCAACGCTAGTCTATTTACCACCTTCGCGCAGATCTTTGTGGTAGTGCTGGCGCTGGT
>CAZVHN010000273.1:0-4334 GCA_964626895.1 uncultured Chloracidobacterium sp.
GGGCTTCTCGCACGGCAGCTCAGCTTGGTCTGAGCGCAAGCCTAAGACCACGAGGACGACCGAGAAAAGAAACGGAAATGTAGAATGTCCCTTTCCCTCCCCTCGCAACAACTCGGCAAGTAAACGTTCTCAGCTTGTCTACCGGGTGAAAAACAGGATCTGACCTGGATACTTTGAAGACGGCAGAAGTTGTTTTGTAGAAAGGCCTGTCCCAAAGGGATTGTTCGAAACGCGAGGCCCACTACGGAACCGGTGAGCCTTGAACGCCGAAGATAGTCGAGAATTAAAAGTCAGACCCCCGTTCCAAACACTCTATCGAGGTACCGGGTAGCTTTATGAGTGTGCGAAATAACGTGCCTTCGACGTCCAGCACTAAGAGCTTTAAGTCGCTCATCGTTTTTATCTTGAACAAAATGGGAAGTCGAAAACAATATACCTCATTTCACCAGGGGTGAGAACTCGGATGAGAAGAACGGATAAGTGCCAGGTCTTGCAATCACATATTGTCGTAGTGCAAGAGCGACCCATGCACTCGGTGACCCGTGTTACCGCATTGTTTCGTCGCAACACCTGACCCTCACAAGTCCACTCTTCTTCGATTAAACAGGCAAGTGGATCAACGACAGATTCGGAGTCCGTCAATCTCAATGTGCCGGTGTCCGCCGACGTCTGTGAGGAAGTCTTGCTGCAAGGGCGCGAGCGACCTTGTTTGCAGCATGATTAGCCGAGCGTTGAATCTCACACTGCCAAATGACTAGTGATTTCCACCCAAGCTTTCGCAACTCTTTCCGCTTGCGGTTATCTCTTTCGACGTTCGCTACAAACTTGGCCGTCCAGAAGTTACGCCTTGTACCGGGTTCGGTCGCAAGCTTGCACTTTGCATGCCGGTGCCAGAAACAGCCGTGAACAAATACAGAAACTCGGAATTTCGGCAATACTATATCGGGAGTACCCGGGAGCGACTTGACGTGTAACCTATACCGGTAACCACTTCGAAACAGTTCCTTTCTCAGAGACACTTCCGGCTTTGAGTCACGCCGAGGCACCGCTGCCATTATTCGGCTTCGCGTAAGGCAGTCAACGTTATCCAATTAAAACCCTGATAGTGCCGTAAGAACTGCCGGATAACCCAACCAGCTGGGCACCGCGTCTCCAATCCATTTAGCAAGAAGCATACGCGCAGGGGCTTCGCTATTAGGCATGAAAACAAAATTGTCGGAAAAGCCTTGGATACGAGCTGCCTCCCTCGGTGTAATTACACGACGTTGCGAAGGGTGGATATAGCGTCCTCGGCCCGGAGAATTAAAACCAGTGGTGATGGTTTGCGACGGCTTGTCCCAATCAAGGCGTCCATATACTGAAGGATAAGTATGTCCGTTCTTGTGACAGTCTGGACGAACATCGTTTGGGAGGTCGTACAGGTTGTGGTCAAAAAGATAGTCAATGCGCGCTTGGTTCTCGGCCGACAATGTTGGTACTGAATCCATGAACGATTTGTACGTGTCGTGCTCAAGGTCGCCGATGACTTCCCTGAGCGTCATAACCGGTCGGCCGAGAATCTTCTGTGCTTCTTTAATCTCCACATGAGGCTTATGCGTCGCGATTAAAAAATGCCGTTTGCGAGTCTGAGCAGCGCCAAGCTCAGTTGCGCTAAGTACAGCGTCACTAACGTAGTAGCCACAATCCAGAAGAACTTTGCGTGCAGTAGCAACGACGTCTGTCTTGTCAGATAAGACTTCCGGCACGTTTTCAATGACCGCCATACGCGCCTTGAGCGCGACCACAGCCGCGGCCGTACTGACATACAACATGTTCCTAGGATCGCTTCGGCGCGTGTGATTGTTTAGATTTGAATGTCCCTGGCAAGGTGGGCCGGCCAGAACCAAGTCGACCCGACCGACAAGTGCGCCTAGACGTCCATCGACGATTTCGGGATCGTACGCGAATTGAGCGCGATCTCCGCGACTGTAGACATGGTAGTCAACGAAGGCGGCAACGTTGGCCTGAAGTACAGCGGCCGGACTGAAGTTTCGTTTGTATACCGCCGCAGCCTCGCCGTCTATGTCCACCGCGGCGAGCGGCACATGATTCATCCCTACCGCTTCGATAGCTTCGGCCGCCCCGAGCGATAGTCCGCCTGTGCCGCAGAACAGGTCGACTGTGTGGATTGCACCCGCGCGCTGAATTTCCGGACGGATGCCGCGGAGCACGTGCTGCCACCACTGGTGCGCCAGAGGCGTTCCCGCCGCAACCTTGATCTTGATAATAGACTTACCCGTCAGTGTGCCCGCTACCACCGTGCGGGCGAGCCCGCCACGCACTTTTTCGTAAACCTCCTGAAGCATCGTTATGGTAGCTATTTCTTCTTATGCAGATCTGCGCTCAATTCAAGTACCAGACCTTCCGCTTGCCCAGGGTTAAGAAATTCAAATACAACGTTCGCATGCAAACGTCGAAGTCGTTTGGCGAGTTCGCGCACACCCTCTACAGTAAGTTTCTTTGGTGCGAGTTGCCCGGCCTGAAGTCGCAATAAAGCCTTCGTCACACCTCGTGCGTTCGCGTAATTCTGGCGTAAAATGTGTGAACGCCAGAGGTCTTGGTCACCGGTTCTTGCCAGGTTATACATGTCTTTGGCTTTTGGGTCTTTCACCAGTTCGGCACGTAACCAAAGGCGAAAAAGTAGATTTTCAATCGGTTGTCCGATTCCGTAATTTGCCAGCTTAGCATGTTGGCCGCGTGCTCCGAATCGCCACTCCACAATATCGGCAAACTGAACAATAGCCAACCAAATCCAGAAATTACGATCGGCCAGAACGACCGCGTCACATTCCGCTAGGCGCCGATGGACGATTACACACGCTTGTTGTTCAAAGCGACCACCTTCCGGATCTCGTTCTTTAAGCCTCTCTGGAAAGTCTTTTTTGAGTTTACGCAGCTCAACGCCAAGTTTCGAGATAGGCTCCATGCTCATGGAATTTCCTGCACCGACGACGCGTTGAAAATCGTCAAGCAAGGGATCATCGCCACCATCTCGAGCCTTGAGATACCGTACGCCATCCTCAGCTAACATTGCGTAATATTTGCTCATGTCGATCTCCGCCCGGACGCCGTCACCATCACACGCGTCAACTCAGCCTCGGCTTGGATAATTGCCTGTAGTTGTGTTCCAGTATTATCTTTCGCAAACTGCATTAACTTTGCTGGAGGAACGCCTGTTGCCTTAGTCAGCCGAGTAGAAACTACGTCAAGTATACTGTTTGGATGTACCTCATCTTGGAGAGTGGTGAATCCTACTGTCAATATGTTCGTGACCACGTCTACATATATGCTTCTAATTAGCGCTTTCGACAAAGGAGCGTCCTCATCGCGTGCAAGCGCTGTGTGGACAGCCTGATTCATATATACCTTGACCAAGTCGGGCATAGTGTCGCAAGGTTGATTGAGATCGGTGCTCACCATTTCCACGAAGTACGTAGTCCGCGGGGGAAGTCCTCTGGATTTGAAAAAGTCTTCGTCCACTGGATTGATACTAAAGTTCGCATTGTCTCGAGTTCGCGTGATACTAAAAGTTTTTTTTGCAACCCAGCTCCCGGCACGATACGCCAAGCCCACAGGTGCCTTCCGATTCTTAGAGAGGACCGCACTGATATGAATTCGTGTATCGCCGGCCCAACTTGCGGCAAGTACTGACTCGCCCAATTCAATAACTTCAGTCTTGGCAGCAGCGAGGTTGACACTGTGGAGAACTGTGTTGTTCTTCAAAACCCGATCTTCAATTGACACTATTAGAGTCAGGTCTTTCAACGGCGCGCCAACAAGTTCCTGAAGTTCTTCAGATGGCGCACTAATCTGAATCGAGGGAGATAGTCGTTCTCGGTCAATAGAATCGACTTGTCTAACGGGACGTTCGTCAAAGTCGTCATCAACGTATAAGCGTAATGCAGCATCCTTGAGATAATCGTCAGCGGACTTGAAGGGACGTACAACTTTGGATTCCTCCCGCTCCCAGTGGCTTATGAACTCGGTAATACTCTCAGGCGTAGCCATCATACCAACTCCTTAACTAAGACACGCACTCGCGTGGTCCAATCGGGCGGATAAACGTCGGTGCTAAATGCAAACTCCGGGCTGATATCTTTTTCAAGCGTGAATACGAGCGCTCCCGGCTTGCCCTTGAGCTCTTTGTGTTTGACATCCGACGTCTTGACCCGAACGAAAATGGGGTCGTCTCTCGATACACCTTCGTCCTCAACGACCAAGCACTCGACTTCCACAGAGAGGTTTACGTGTTTTTTGTCGGCGTCATCGGCCAATGACAGGCGAAAACTCCCAGC
>CAZVHN010000274.1:0-3069 GCA_964626895.1 uncultured Chloracidobacterium sp.
CAGACGTGATGTATTTGACGGTGTCCATCTCATGAGTCACGAGGATGGAGGCGACATTTTCCAGATCGCGCAGTCTAATAATTAATGCGGAAATAGTTGCCGCCGTCGGGGGGTCCAGCGCACCAGTCGGCTCGTCAAACAAGACAATCTTGGGATTACCAACGATTGCGCGTGCTATGCCCACCCGTTTTTGCATGCCACCAGATAACTCGCTCGGCAGCTTATCCATATCATTTTCAAGACCGACAAAGCGTAGTAGCAGCCGCACTTCTCTTTCTACGTCTTCCTCAGGTATGCCCTCCTCGTGTAAGCGGTAAGCGACATTGTCATAGACCGAGAGCGAATCGAAGAGGCCGCCTTCCTGGAAGACCATGCCGATCTTGTCGCGTACATGCTTTAACTGCGATTCGTCGTAATTCGTAATATCTTCATCGTCAATTAGAACCTGTCCCTCATCCGGCTTGAGAAACCCGAGAATAAGTTTGAGGATGGTAGACTTGCCGCCGCCCGAACCACTCAGGATGATTTTGATTTCCCCCTTCATCACTTTGAAGCTGAGCCGGTCCAGAACTTTCTCGTCGTCAAACGAGAAAGACACGTCACGGAACTCGACAGCAGGAATCGCTTGCTCCTGCTGGTCCATTTCAAAGACACTGGCATCTGCCGCTGTCACATCCCCGGTCCGATCACCGGTGACGGCTGATGCAGATGACGTAGAAATTTTGTTCTCTGCGCAGGCCATAACTATTCATGTTTGCAGTTCGGCTCGCGTCTGGAGCAGGCGCAGAATATGGCTGCGCGAGATTATTCCTTTGAGACGACCATCGTGAACAACAGGCAACTGGTTGAGGTCTTCTCGACCCATCACCTCGAGCGCTTTTGTGATGGATGTTTGAGGCACAACGGTGTGTAAGCTTCTCAGTGGTCGCATTACCTCTTCCACTGTGGTTTGCGGCCAGCTCGCGCGCTCGACCGTTTTCACCTCGTGCGGCGTGACGAGTCCGCTCACGCGTCCCTCGTCCTCAACAACGAAGCACCGCTGCCCGGTCTTCAGTAGGTGCTCGTCCACAAAAGTCTGCAAATTCATGCGACCGTCAATCACAGGCCAGTCGTTTGCCATCACCTCACTAACTTTCACACCGCGCAGATTTTCGGAGATCTCAACCTGAGCGTAACTGGCTCGCGCTGCCTCCAGCAGGAACCATCCGATTAAAGTTAGCCACAACCCACCGAAGCCTGCGCCGCCGAAAAAACGGAGAATGCCCCAAACGATGAAGCCGAAGGCAACGAACTGGCCCACCCGCGCGGCGATGCGGGTTGAGCGGTTGGCGTCACCAGTCACCCACCAGACGATGGCGCGCAGCACGCGACCGCCATCGAGGGGAAAGCCGGGGATCATGTTGAAGACGGCGAGCGCGATGTTGATGTAACCAAGCCACACCAGCAGAGCCAGAAGCGGCGTCGAAGCCCTCATCATCCCTATCTCGGGCGCCCAGCCGAGCGCATACGCGAGCGCGAGACAAGCGGTGCCAATGACGATGCTCGTGATGGGACCGACGATCCCCATCCAGAACTCAGTCTTTGCGTCTTGTGCGTCCTTCTCGATCTGCGCCACGCCGCCAAGTGCAAACAGCGTAATGGAGCGGACGGGTAGCCCGCGCGCCTTGGCCACTGCCGCGTGAGACAATTCGTGCACGACGATCGCCGCGAAGAAGAGTAGCCCCGTGACCAGGGCCGTCCCCCAGACGGTGCTCGTGCCCCACTTCGGGTTCATCATCCGGAAATGACCCGCGAGCGAGAGTGTGATCAGCAGCGCGATCAGGAGCCAACTGTAGTGCAGCCCGATCTCGATGCCGAAGATGCGCCCAAGCTTAATCTGTGCTTGCATAGCTGCTCCCTTGTTTAAAGCGCGCGTGTGCCTCCGCAGCAGGACGCGCTCCAGCAACGGATGACCCAGGTTCGCCGAAGCTCGGCGCGCCTCTAGGTGCCCGCTGGCAGTTGCTTCAGACCTTTCGGTTTTCATGATCCTTCCGCTGACGATCTGCATCGGGCATATCTTTACGCTCCTCCATCCTGTCACGCTTTGAACCATTGTTCCTTCCGCGCATGCCGAAGTACATTGCAGCCGGGCATAGCAGCAAAACCCCTACAAGCAACAGGGTGGTCGGCGGCACGCCCAGCCAAAAGCCTATGATGCCAGCCAACACTATGCCACCGGCCAACATCCACTTATTTTGTGTCGAGTCTCATTTTCTTAACTCCTCTTGCAATTGACTAATGCTCAAGGTTACTTTCTCCCTGCGGCAAAAACCCGCTTATGCCTGCCCTGAAATCTTGGCTCGATGCTTTCGAAGGCCCGCTGCTTGACGCCAAACACTGGTCACCTCACTTCCCCAAATCGGAGACTTCACTCAGGGTAAGGGTGCGCCGCCTTTGCATCCAGGATGACCACAGCGGCACGAAGTGGCTACGTCTCCCGATGCGTTCTCGCAGTAATCCGAACAGTACTCGCCTTCTACCGGTGCACAGTCGCACGCGGGATGTGCGCACGTGTTGGTCTTTTCTGCTGAATTCATTTTCTTCCTCCCAGACAGTCTGCAATGTCGAAACTTGGGGCTCCGAGATCCCCATTGATAGCTACTTTCGTGCCGAAATTCTCCATTCCTCTGACAAGTACGCAAGGTAAGCCGATGGCATTAGCTCAGCAAAAGCTATTATTGCGAACTCACTTTTACTTCTTGCGTGTTCTGGCTGCCTTCTTTGCGGAAGCCGAGCGCTCTGCCTTCGTGCGTTTGTGCGCAGCGGATTTGGCATGCCGCGACAGCGCCGCCTTCGATGCAGCTTTGTGCGGTTCGCGCTTGAGACCTTTTTTCCTGGCGCTTGAGCGTTTGCTTGAAGGCTTGGTGGCCGATTTGCCGCTGCGTAATTCTCGCTCGGCTTGCTCACGAGTTTTCTCTGGTGCTGCGCCCTCTTCTGGTGGCGGAAGTTCGACGCCGGCTCGCCGTGCTTTAGACAGCCCGATCGCGATCACTTGCTTCGTAGATCGGGCGCCATGCTTGCCCTCACGAA
>CAZVHN010000275.1:0-4470 GCA_964626895.1 uncultured Chloracidobacterium sp.
ACTGGTGAATTGCGATTTGTTCTACATCTTCGCTCATTGCGTTTTTTGTAGGCGTGAAGACGAAGAGATGACAGTTTCGGAAACGCGAAGCCCTTGCGCGCGGAAAGCGGCAGAGGCACGAACGTTCACTCCCAACCCAGCCTGCTCGATAGCTTGAGCCACAACTTTGTAGTCCTGCAACTGCGCAGCTTCACGCCGATGGGACGCCAGAACCTGGGGACTTGGATGATAAATCGGCACCAGCAGCCTGCCGTCCCAATCATGGATTCTCCCGGCTGATTCTTTAAGGTTCAATTCATGCCATTTAATGTTTTTTAGCGCCTCTAGTGCAACCGAACCGAGCGTTACCACTACTCGAGGATCAATAATCTCAATGGCTCTGCGCAAAAACTGGGAACAGTTTGCCACCTCGCTTTTCGTCGGCTTGCGATTTGCGCCCGAGTCGGTACGAGGATTACAGAGAGCAGCACTGGTGATGAATATGACCTCGCGTGCTAAGCCGATCGAGGCTATGAACCGATCAAAGTTCTTTCCTGACTGATCGCCTGAAAAAGGCACATGAGTGCGATCCGCGCCTTTACGCCCCGGCGCTTCACCGATAAACATCACGCGGGCCGCCAGGGGGCCATTGAGTGCGCTAAACACCGCGGTTCGATCGCACATTGCCGGGCAAAGGGTGCAACTTGCTGCCTCGGATACCAATTGTGTAAATAGTTTGTTTTCAGATTCCGTGGTGTTCATTCCACCTTGATTTCACCACAAAGATCCGAAGACACAAAGGCAGAAGAACCGGGCGAAATCAATTTGCCGCGGATAAACGCGGATCAGCGCGGATCTGAAAAAGGGACTAATCAAATGCCTCGAGTGCGTTGCGGATACACTGGAGTATGGCGAATGTTGACCGAGAGTGCCGCGAAATCTTGGAGAATGTAATCGCGACAGGAGTTGTAGGGGCGTCCCTTTGAATGGTCCAAGATGCTAGACATTTTCCATGGGCGGTGCAAAAATCCGCGCACCGATTCAAGGGCTATTCCAAACTCACTCAAGATGGAGGGCGCTTCCGCGCTGAAGACTCAATGACCAAAAACCCGCTTCGCTTCAGTTACTTCGTAGTCGTGGCTCTTTTGACATCTGCCGTCGTGCTGGTCGGCTGTAAGAGACAGACTGAAACAACCGGGTTTCAGCCTGAGATTCTCCCCCTTCCGCAGCAGTTGACCACTTACGAAGCAATGCCCATCCCGGCTGATAATCCGATGTCGCCCGAAAAGGTGGCGCTCGGTCGCCAGTTGTTTTTTGACGAACGACTGAGTGGCGACGGGTCGCGCTCATGTTATTCCTGCCACGTCTGCGAAAAGGGATTGACTGATGGATTAGCAAAATCCATCGGGGCCTTTGATAAACAGTTGCCGCGCAGCAGCCCCACGCTGTGGAATATCGGCTACCACAAGGAGTTTTACTGGGACGGTCGCAGTCCTTCGCTGGAGAAGCAGGCCATGGCAGCGTGGACCGGCGCCAACATGGGCGCCAAGGCCGACGAGATTGCCATCAAGCTGAATGCGATCGAGGGTTACCACTCTCAGTTTCGCAAAGTCTTTAACGGCGATGTGACGCCGGACAATATCGTCAAAGCCCTCGCTGCGTTTGAAAGAACGATCATCAGCGGAGACACTGCGTGGGATCGCTACCGTGCCGGAGACCAGTCAGCTCTCAGCGAAAGTGCGGTGCGCGGTTGGAATGTCTTTCAGGCGATCAAGTGCACGAATTGCCACGATGGCGCGTTGCTCACCGACCAGCAGTATCACAATGTTGGCATTGGCATGGATCAGAAAGAGCCGGATGTCGGCAGGTTCAAAGTCACCAACAAACCCGAAGATACAGGAGCATTCAAGACGCCCACGCTTCGCGACATCGCCGAGTCGGCACCTTACTTCCACGACGGTAGCGCGCAGACACTCGAAGAGGCGCTGGACATCATGCTGGGCGGCGGCAAGCCGAATCAGTATCTGGACCGAAAGAACCTCGAGAAGCACGACGTCCTGCCAGATCAGCGTCAGGCGTTGCTGGATTTCCTCAAGTCGTTGGACGTCGACTGCAAGCTAACCAAGCCGCAGCTACCGGACAAATGAAATCTTAGCCGCGGATTTGCGCGGCAAGGAGAGGTAGGATCGCCAAAAGGACGACTCAAGGCTCGCTAACTTGCAGGTAAGGAAGGGGGCAAGGCGGAGCGCGCCCCCGCTCAAGATTCCCAGCCACTCAACCTTGAATTGACAATTCGAGCCCAGCAGGTTTCCAAGCTTGAGCGGGGGCGCGCTCCGCTTTGCCCCCTTCCCGACCGGCAAATTACCGTAGGCCGCTTGGATTGTTATCCACAACTCCAACTCGGGGGGGTTAGCGAAGGGTCTTTTTGATCAAAGCTACAAAATCGCTGATGTCCTGTTGCGTAGTGTCAAAGGAGGTCATAAATCTGACCTCGGATGTCTGTTCATTCCAAACGTAAAAGAAATATTGCTTCTGTAGTTTCGCGATATATTTTTTGGGTAGGCGCGCAAACACACCATTTGATTCCACCTTCTGCGTAATCTCGATCAGCGGAATCCTTCCCAGTTCCTGCGCCAGAAGTTTGGCCATGCTATTGGCGTGGGCCGCATTCTTCCGCCAGAGATCATCAGACAAGAGCGCTGAAAATTGCGCTGAGATAAAGCGCATTTTTGAAGGCAGGTGCGTGCCTTGTTTGCGGATGTACTTGAAGTCCTTTGCTAAACTTCGGTCGAAGAAGATGACAGCTTCGCCGTACATCATCCCGTTTTTAGCGCCACCGAAGGAGAGCACGTCGACACCGACGTCTCTCGTTATGGTGCTTAGGTTGGCTTTTAAACACGCCGCCGCGTTTGCGATGCGTGCGCCATCCATGTGCAGCAGCATTCCGTTTTTGTGGGCGAAGTCCGAGAGTTTTTTCAGTTCCCGGGGCTGATAGACAGTTCCCATCTCGGTTGACTGAGAAATTGAAATCACGCGCGGCTGAACGTGATGTTCGAAACCGACAGCGTCCAGAGACGGACCAATCTGGCCGACAGTGATCTTTCCGTCATTCGTTGGCAGAGAGAGCAGCTTACAGCCAGTGAATTTTTCCGGAGCGCCACACTCATCTACGTTAATGTGCGCCGTGTCGGCGCAGATGATGGCCTGATAGGACTCAGTGACAGCTTTTAGTCCCAACACGTTCGCGCCCGTGCCGCCGAAGACAAAGTAGACCTCAACCTCTTTGCCGAAGTGTTCGCGAAAGAGTGCGACCGCCGCTTCAGTGTACGGATCGTCGCCGTAGGCAACTACGTGCCCTTCGTTTGTGGCAGCAATCGCTTCCAACACCTTGGGATGAACGCCGGCGTTGTTGTCACTCGCGAAGCTTCGCTTGGGTGTGGTCGGCATCAATGAGTCTTGGTCTTCAGAATTTCCGTTGGTCTCATTTTCCATATGTCATTTGACAGTTTTCATTTGTCATTGCAAAACGAGAGCGTGTGAAGCCATGAATCACCTTACCAACCGCACTCAATCGAACTCCCCAATGAAAAATGAAAACTGTCAAATGACAAATGAAAAATGATCACTTCTTCCGAAGGTCCTTGATGATCTCCCGCGCGGCGTTCGCCCCCGGCCCACCAGTAATGCCACCACCGGGATGTGTGCCGGCCCCGCAGAGATAGAGTCCATTGATCGGAGTTCGATACTGGGCCCAGCCTATCAACGGCCGAAATGCGAAAAACTGATCGAGCGTCTGTTCGCCGTGCATGATGTGTCCGCCACTCAATCCGTAAGTCTGCTCCAGATCCAGCGGCGTGATGATCTGACGACCAACGATCAACTCCTTAAGATTTGGCGCGTATTCCGTCAGGCAATTGATTACCGTGTCGCCAAACTCCTCGCGGCGCGAATCCCAATCGCCAGTTTTTAGATTGTAAGGCGCAAACTGAACATGGATCGACATGACATGGGCACCTGGGGGCGCCAGAGATGGATCCGTAAGCGATGGAATCGTGATGTCCATGTAGGGCGAAGGCGAGCAGTCGCCATACTTCGCGGCGTCGAAGGCGCGCTCGAGGTAGTCGATGTCCGGCCCGATATGAATCCGGCCTGAAAGTCTGGCCCTGGCATCACCACCGTTTAGGGCGGGGAATGACGGCAGACCGGAGAGGGCCAGATTGAGCTTCCCCGCACTTCCAAGGGCGCGAAAGTTACGAATCTTCATCAAAAAGTCCGGGTCGAGATCGAGCGGATCCACTAATCTCAAAAAGGTAGAGCGCGGGTCAGCGTTTGAAACCACGGCGCGCGCAGGAATCTCCTCCCCGCTCTTCAGCACGACCTTCGAGGCCTTGCCTTCGACTACCAGAACTCGCTCCACGTCAGCCTTTGTTCTGATTTCTACACCGGCATCAGTGGCAGCTTTCGCCAGTGCCGCCGAGAGCGCTCCCATTC
>CAZVHN010000276.1:0-2229 GCA_964626895.1 uncultured Chloracidobacterium sp.
ATCGCCAAGTTTCACTGGATCTTGTACGTTTTCGGGGGCTTCCTGATCCTCACAGCCATAAAAATGCTGGTGTTGAAGACAGACCGCAACGATCCCAACAGAAACCTGATTGTGCGGTTCGTGCGGCGACTCTTCCCGGTCACGGCGCGGTTTCACGGCGAGCATTTCGTCGTTCGCGCCGGAACGCCCGCAGCCTACGAAAGCGAGCTTCCGGGAGGCGCGTCCGTATTGGACGAGGCGGTGGAAAAGGCTGCGCCCGGTACGTTGATGCTCACACCCTTGGCGTTAGCGCTCGTCATGGTGGAAACGACCGACCTCATCTTTGCGGTAGATTCGATCCCGGCCATCTTCGCAATTACGGCGGACCCATTCCTGATTTTCACTAGCAACGTTTTTGCGATTCTTGGTCTCCGTTCCTTGTATTTTGCAATGGCTGGGATGCTCGATAAGTTCCGCTACCTCAAGGTCGCGCTTGCGTTCGTGCTGCTTGTGGTGGGTCTCAAAATGTTTCTGGCGGAGACTTTGAAACTCTCGCTCGGACATCACTTTAACCTCTACCTACTGGGCACCGTGCTGTCTATTTTGACTGCCGGTATCGTCGCGTCGGTATTTGCTGACCACTACGAACGGCGGGGCGGCAAGGTGAGTGACAAGCTATGACCAGGACCTTAAGAGCGACAGCGGCACCCGTGCCGCTGAGGCCATTTTCGAAGCTGCGGTTCGGACTGTGCTGCCAGTTCGTCGAGCAGCCGATCTCATTCCGCACGACGACTGCGACGAGCCTGTTGCGCATGGAGCCGGCGGATCGGCAACTCAAGTTGTCCCGGCTCTGTCTCGCGAACGCCGAGTCACTGTTGCTGGCCTTGCAGTATTGCGCTGATAACGACATTGGCTCTTTCCGAATCGGCAGCTCGATTCTACCCATCAAGACGCATCCACAGGTTGGCTACTCGGTCGACGACTTACCGGAATCTGACGTGATCGTCGGGGCGTTTCGCCGCTGCGGTGCGTTGGCCTCCCAGCACGGAATTCGCACGGTATTTCATCCCGATCAATTCGTCGTACTGAGTTCGCCGCGCGAGGAAGTGGTCGAGAAGTCCATTGACGAACTCGAATATCAAGCCGAGGTGGCCGAGTGGGTGGGGGCGGATGTCATCAACATTCACGGTGGCGGGGCTTACAGCGACAAAACCGCGGCACTGGCCAGGTTCGCTCGAAGTCTCGATCGATTGTCCAACGCGGTGCGGTCGCGATTGACCATCGAAAACGACGACAAGGTCTACACGCCGAAAGACCTGTTGCCGCTATGCCGAGCTACCGGCCTGCCACTGGTGTACGACACGCATCATCACCGCTGCTTGCCGGACGGTCTGACGACTGAGCAAGCGACCGACGCGGCGCTCACTACTTGGGGCCGCGAGCCTCTCTTTCATATCTCCAGCCCACTAGAAGGCTGGAGCGGACCGAAACCTCAGCGTCACCACGACTATATCGACCTGAGTGATTTTCCAGACTGTTGGCGACAACGTCGCATCACTGTCGAAGTCGAAGCAAAAGCCAAGGAACTCGCCGTGCTCCGTCTTCGCGACGAATTGCTCCGTCCGGTTGCCGCATCGTCGCGCCGCCCTTCCCGAACAAGAGCCACCAGATGAATTTTCCAACGATGCATACAATTCCCGAGACGCAAAACTCGATAAGAATCGTCGGATTATCGAGCGAACGCGGCTTTCGGCTGGAAGCCGCGCAGTTCCTGCCGTATCCGCGGGACCAGGTGTTCGAGTTCTTTTCCGATGCATCGAATCTGCAATCCCTGACTCCGGCATGGTTGCACTTTTCCGTGGTCACGCCGCCGCTCATTCACATCGCGGCTGGAACGCTCATTGACTACCGGCTACGAGTCCACGGCGTGCCGCTTCGCTGGCAAAGTCGCATCAGCGTGTGGGAGCCGCCTTTGCGTTTCGTGGACGAACAGACGCGCCGCCCATATCGGCGCTGGCACCATGAGCACTTTTTCGAGGCAGCCGAGGGCGGCACGCTGTGCCACGACATTGTCGACTACACCGTATACGGCGGGTCGCTGATTAACGCACTCTTCGTGCGTCCCGATTTATTCAAAATCTTTGCGTTCCGCCAGAGCAAGCTCCGCGAACTGTTTCCAGAAACCGGCGCTTAGACACTGCGGCTCACCGAGGTTTGAAGAGGAATATGGCGATGCCAGGCAAAGTTCTA
>CAZVHN010000277.1:0-2159 GCA_964626895.1 uncultured Chloracidobacterium sp.
CTCAGAGGCGAGGTAGAGTTGCGCGAGAGTCTCATCTACCTGGGCCCGTCGGACACTATCGCCGAATTCATCAAAGAGCTTTCGCGCCCGCTCAAGATGTACCTGTGCTTCATTGAGTTTCTTGAGAGTGAGGAGAAGGTAGCCATGATTGTTTTCGACGATTGCTGTATATCGTCGATTACCAATTTGCTCAAAATGGGCGAGAGCCTCGCGGTAGTGGCCTAGCGCCCTTTCAAAATAGCCACTGCGGGTTTCCGCAACGCCCAGATTCTTTAAGGTGGTCGCGGACTCTAGATGGAATCGCCCCTTAGTCCAGGGGTTTAAACAGTCAAGAACAGTCTCTGCCTGGTTCAATAGACCAAGCGCGTCATGAAGTCGACCAGCATGGCGCTCGACAGAGGCAATCCGGATTAAAGCAATTTCCTTAAGTTCTGTATCCGCTTCCGTCAGGTCACTTAAAGAAGATCGGAGGGTGCTGCGTGCAAGGTCGAACAAACCTTGTCGGTAATAACAGTACCCTAGTTCGACACGGCCTTCTGCGGAGCGTGTTGTCTCTCCGAGATGGTCAAATAAAGCAACCGCTCCGCTCAACAGTCGTTCGGCGTTCTTTTGTCCGCCTACGATCTGCCTTGTACTAGCAATCCAGCCAGCGAGCGTTCCCGCCGTAAGGAGCAGTTCTGCGGCCGCCGACTGGCTCAGACCACCTTGATTTGGCCATTCCCCGACGGTCCACCACTGTTTCAGCGCAGCACATCCCTCATCATAGTTGCCCGCTTCGAGCCGTTCACGCGCAATGGTGCAGCATGCTTCGACCTGTTGACTTACGGTCAGGGAAGAAGACTGAACGGGATGTCCTAGCTTAGTTTCCATGTTGAATACTGTCTATCCAGTGACACCGTGGTATACACAGTTTGGCTTTTCACCTAGCAGCGCGTTTATTGGTGTGAATAAAGCACATAACGCAGGCGACGGTTTGAGATTGACTTAAAGTTTGTTAACCCCGTAAACAGTTTCCCCTTCTCTCTACCAGGAACAAACACTACAGCCTCAAAATTGGTTAAGTTGGAGTGTGACAAGCATTTGCGAGTTCGGTGGTGACGCCGAAACGCTTCGGCACGCGACTTGAGAAAGGAATGGGCGAAGAACAGGTCTTTTCAATGCAGGCGTGGATGGGGAGTGAGCCCTCCAAAAAGCAGTCCCCACCCACAGCCAGCTTTTCCCGGCAAACGTTCGATTTTCACCAGGAGTACTTGATCATGAAACGCTTCCAATCAATCCTTTTCGCATCGCTGTTGGCCATCTCGCTTTCAGGCACCGCACTAGCTGGTGACATCACCGGTCGGCCGACCTCAGCACCGGGCGACATCACTGGCAGACCCGGCGACATCACCGGCAAACCAGGCGACATCACCGGCAAACCGGGCGACATCACCGGCAAACCAGGCGACATCACCGGCCTTCTCACGTGGGGCGACATCACGGGCGTGCTCGTATCCATCTTCGGGAACATCCGGTAGTCATTCGCCCAGCCAGTCACTCTGATTGATGTCGGTCAGTTTGTGACTGGCAAGGTTCAAAGATCATTCAACTTGGCGAGAAAAACCCCGGTCGGGCCTCGCACAGCGATAAGGAGCAAGCGATATGCCGCTGAACACTGATTGTTCTGGTTCTGAATTGGCAGGTCTATTTAAGTGGAATTTTATTGCCAAAGGCCCAGTCCTCGATCCGCGGATTTCCAAGGAAGGAGTTGCTTCGTCAGACAATGACCCCAACCCAAATCTTCTAGAGGGATTCATTCCGCCCGGCGAATTCGCTGCACGGTGAGATCAAAGGCCAATTTGTTTCAAACCAAGGTTGGAGATGGAGGTTTGTCATTTCTGAAAGGGTCGGGATGGCTTCGCTTGGTGTCTGACTGAAGCCTCGGCAATGATAGCAAGACATCTCCGAAGACGTTCGAGGATCAAGGCTCTTTGTGAATCACCCAGTAGTTGCTCTAGCCGACTTCCTATCTCCAGTCGCTCGTCATCATCAAGTTTCTGGGCCATCTCCTCAATGAGAATCAGAAGTGCTCTGCCGGCGCCCTCACTATCGCCGCAACTCTCAGCCACTCGGCTAGCGCGTTCAAGAACCCGTTTTCCTTCGCCTTGCCTGCCCAGACG
>CAZVHN010000278.1:0-3806 GCA_964626895.1 uncultured Chloracidobacterium sp.
ATCGCCCGAGGATCTATCTGCCCGGACAGCTTCAACCCGTTCGAGTTTTGCCAGCATGGTGCGTCGCGATTTGGCCTGCTTGGTTTTCTGTCCGGCAAGATTTCGTCGAATAAACTCCTCAGTCTTTTCAATTAACTGTCGTTGATTCTCATAAGCCCGTTGCTGCGCCTCACGTCGTTCCTCTCGCTCGACCAAATAAGCCGAGTAGTTGCCCGTGTAACTCGAAGCGCGGCCGTTTTCCAGCTCCACGATGCGACGACAGGCACGATCAAGAAAGTAACGATCGTGACTGATGATAACGTAAGCCGACGGGTAATTCTGGAGGAACTCTTCAAGCCATTCGACCGCGGCGACGTCGAGGTGATTGGTGGGCTCATCGAGCAAAAGCGCATCCGGTTCGGCCAGGAGCAACCTTGCGAGACCGAGGCGGTTCTGCTGGCCACCGGAGAGTTTTTCGGTTTCCAGCGACCATTGCTCCCGATCAAAGCCCAGCCCTTGCAGGATCGCTTCGGCCTTGGCGGCGTATTCGAATCCGCCTTCGCGTTCAAACTCGTGCTGCAGATCACTGTAACGCTCGAGCACTTTTTCCAGATCCGCGTCCGCTTCGGCCATGCGATGCTCGAGCTCGTGCATTTCGTGCTCGATCTGTTGCAAGCGACCGAACGCCGCCAGTGCCGATTCGTGCACCGTGGTCCCAGGTTCAAAATGAACGTGCTGCGCAAGCAGACCCAGCCGCAAGCTTCGCGCCCGCACCACTTCCCCCCGGTCCGGCGATTCCTCGCCGCTAACCAGGCGAAAGATGGTTGTCTTGCCCGCACCGTTGCGTCCTACAAGACCTACGTGTTCACCGGGATTAATCTGCAAAGACACGCCACGCAAAATGTCGTGGGTAGCGTAGGACTTGTAAACATCTGAAAGACGAAAAAGCATAACCGGAGTCCGAGACGTACGAAGCGGGTGCGGGCTTGATCAATCCACCCCCACACCCGCTTTTTCAGTAGTACAGACTTATGTCTGTTATTTCGGCGACCCACTCGCGTTCGGGCCAGCTGCGGGCGATGTCGCAGCCGCCTGAGGCGTTGCTTTTGTCTGCGTACTCGCAGCCGGCGACGCTGCTGCGCCCGGAGAAGCAGGACGCAAGCCGAGATTGCTCGGATTGGCAAGCATGTTGGCGGACAGACTATTTACTATTCTGGCCTCGTTCATGGCCACTTCAAGAAGCGCCGCGTTTAGAATTTCCTTACGTTGATTAGTCAGAGCCTGGGTAATCTGCTGGCGAACGCCAGGGCTTTCCAGCGTTAGGTTCTCAGTTTGCAGTCGCTTCTCAGCCAGCTTAAAAAGGTACCAGCGACCGTTGACCTGCTTGGGTTCTGTAAAGCTGCCCACCTCCATTCCCATGAGCAGGTCCATTAACTCCTTGGGAAGACCAGCTTGTTTCAAACCGTCCTCGCTAAAAAATCCGATATCCCCACCCCGAACCAAACTGGTAGCGTCTTCACTCTTAGACCGCGCAACTGTGGCGAAGTCCGCTCCACCTTTGAGCTGTTGATACAGATTATCAATTTTCAGCTTCGCTTCCGCTTCATTCTTCGCGTCATTAGCTGCCGGGATTCCCTGACTCGAATTGTCCGCCGGATCTACAATGATCACTGCCAGTGCGGCGCCGCGGGCGCTGACAAACTGTTGCTGGTTGGCTTTGTAGAACTCTTCAACCTCCTTGTCATTAACCGTGATTTTCGAGCTGAACTTATCCTGGAGGTTCTTGATGGCTATGTCCTTGCGCGCCTCAGACCGCAAGGATTCCATCGTGAGATTCTGCACAGTCAAGCTCTTCTGAAAATCATCGTCGGTCATGCCGCTTTGTTGCTTTTGCTGATTAATGAGCGCCGTAATCTGATCCTCGGTGGGCAACACCTTCTCCCGCTCAGCCCGCTGATACAAGACTTCCCTCTGGATCAAACTGCCGAGGATCTGCAAGCGAGCCTGGGCCAGTTCGAGCTGGGAAAGTTGCGACTGCTTGCCTCCAGCCTGCTGGTTCAATGCTCGTTCCACTTCTGCCAGCATGATGGTTTTGCCGTTCACGGTAGCTGCAACCGTGCTGTCTTTGGCATCGGAGCCCCCGCTTGAGCTGCACGCATTGGTTGCAAGCGCAATCAGCGCCAGAAGGGTGACGGTTTTAAGTAATCCTGCAGTTTTATGCACTGTCAATTTGCTCCTTTAAAAGTACTAATGAGACTCGGGGAGTCGAGTAGTGGTGCAGTTTGACAGAGTGGCACGGGCGTCCCGCCCGTGAATCACGCGCAAGATGCGCGTGCCACATTCAAACTGCATCACTACCAGGAAGTCGATGCCTACTTGACGATTCAGAAATGCGTTTGCTATAAATCTTAATTCTCGATCTTACTAATTAGCTGCACCGGACAGCTAAACCGCAATAAATTTGGGCTGGTTGCCTTTTGGAGGTTTCATTAAGTAATGGCTAAACGCTGCGAAGTCTGTGGGAAAGGCCCACAGTTTGGTAATAACGTATCTCACGCGAATAATCGTACGCCGCGACGGTTTAATCCCAATTTGCAATCGATTCGGGTCCAACTGCCGCAGGGTGGCGCACAACGCAAGAAGGTCTGCACAAACTGCATAAAGGCCGGCAAGATTTCAAAAGCCGCCTAGCAAACTTCCTTCTGAAACTCTCAAAGAACCAAGTACTTGCAATCCAAATAACCGCGCCGGACTTATCACTCTTCCACGAGGGCTATTACTTCGATCTCGACCCTTGCGTTGCGCGGTAAACCTGCCGCTTGAACCGTCGCTCTGGCTGGTGGATCACTCGTGAAGAACCTAGCGTAAACCTCATTCATGGCTGCGAACTCTTCCATGTCGGCCAGGAACACAGTCGTTTTCACGATCCGGTCCAACCCACTGCCGGCAGCCTCCAGGACCGCAGCCACATTCTTCATCACCTGCTCAGTTTGCTCTGTGATTCCCCCGGCAACGAATTGACCTGTCGCTGGATCGATTGGTATCTGGCCGGATGCATAAACAAATCCGCGGGCCTTGATGGCCTGCGAATAGGGACCGATCGCCCGCGGAGCTCGGTCGGTCTTGATAATCTGCTTCACGGTAGAGACCGCCTCAATTTCGATGTTCAAAGCAAAGGCGGGATTTTAACAGAAACGTTTGCTGAAGAGCAAAGTGGCGCGACAGGTGGTGGCCCTTCTGAAAGGCGAGGCCCTTAACCTCAACCAAAGCTGGCTTAAGACACGATCCACGAAATCACACGAATGCAATTTCGTCTCGGTTCGTGTGAATTCGTGGATCGTTAGGTCGGTCGCACCTGTTCAAGCAGCAACTGGTGCCCTTTTTACAGCCACGAAGCATGACCAACGTCAACTAGGCCATCCCCTGCATGCGCTCGACATCGATGACGCCGGGAGCGGCGGTGACTTCTGGACACAGCCGCTGGTCATGTTTGCGGCGGGAGCAGGCGCGGGGGTGGGCGCTCGAGCGGGCGCGGAGGCGGGCGCCGCGGCGAGTGCGGGGGCGGGCGCTCGGGCGGGCGCGGAAGCGGGCGCCGGGGCGACTGCGGGGGTGGGCGCTCGGGCGGTCGCAAAGGCAGGCGCCTGGGCGGGGATCCCCCGGCTCGTCGTGGAAAAGTTCCCGCTGTTCACGCTGTCGGCCGTCTCGTGCATCGCCACGCTGTACGCGCAGAAGACGGGCGGCGCGATCGTAAGCCTGCAGGCGATCCCCTTCCGGGAGCGGATGGCCGGCGCTTTTCTCGCCTACGCACGATACCTCGGCAAGGCGTT
>CAZVHN010000279.1:0-2812 GCA_964626895.1 uncultured Chloracidobacterium sp.
AAAAGAAGTTAAAAGAATTGGTTGAAAGGGCATATCACCCTGACTTACATGAAAAAGTTAAAGCGAGTCGGGAAGAACTGGTCCAGGCCTTTGAATCGCCCAAGTGGGAAGAACGGTTCGCGGCGCTAAAGGAATTGGGCAGAAATGCAACAGCTCAGATAGATTCTCAAGCGCTGTCACTAATTATCAGAGCTACCAAAGATCCAAAGATGTCGATTCGCCGTTTAGCGGTGGTCTTTCTTGGGTTGATAAAAACTCCTGAAGTCTTAGCTCCACTTTGTGAGGCTCTCAAAGACGAAGCAGTTGGGGTGCGGCGATCGGCAGGCGATGCATTGACGGATTTAGGGGACAGACAGGCGATTGGCCCGATGGTTGAGACACTAAGAGATCCGAACAAACTTGTTCGTTGGCGTGCCAGTCGATTCCTTTACGAGTTAGGGGACGAAAGCGCTCTGCCCGCACTCAGAGAGGCCCAGGACGATCGCGAGTTTGAAGTGGCGATGCAAATCCGGCAGACCATTGAACGGATAGAAAGCGGCAAGGTGGGCCAGGGACCCGTTTGGAGACAAATGACCCAGGGTTTTTGCGAATGATAATTTGATCATAGGTTTCCACTCATAGAATCTTTCTGCCGGAATCAAGCATCTTCGTCTTTGAAACGACTCGCTGAAACCTGGCTTCTCCTCTAGCAGCCTGCTAGGGAAATGGAGATGACTTCCTACTCAGAAGTCCCCGAAGTCGCGGGCGAAAACAAGGACGCTGTTCGCCGGCAAGGTGATTTCCGCAGAGTTCGGCATGCCGTCCCTGGGGAGCCCATCTGCAGTAACGCCTCCAGGATTTCCTTGCGCGTTGGGATTAAAGAAATTGTCATAGATGTCACTGTTGAATACTTCGTGCCATTGGCCCCCCTCCGGGAACCCCAGCCGATAGCTGTAGTCATAAAAGCTACTCTCGTTTAAGCTCGCCACCACTACGACGTCCCGGCCAACGCCTGGTAGCCAGCGGTGAAACGCAATCACGCGGTTGTCATTATGCACATGGAAAACATTTAGCCCCTCCCCCCGCAATGCCGGGTGCTTGCGGCGCAGCCAGATCATCTCACGCGTGAAGCGATGCTGGTCCGACATGTTCTTATCCCTGCCTTCAAGGCCCTCCCACCAGATCAGCAGCTCGGGCCTCCCCGGCCAGTCTGTCCAATACTTGTCTTCCAAAAACTCCTGCCCCATGAAGATCATCGGCACGCCGGGCGCCGCGAGCAGAATGCCTGTAGCTACTTTCGCCCGGCTACGCGCATACCAGGACCGCGGATTGCTCGGGTCGGCCAGCGCAGCGACACGAGGTTGCCGGTCGTCGTGGCTGAAATCAAGCAGATCGTGATTCTCGATACACTGAAACACTGTCCATCTCCCTGGATCCTTGTAGGTCATACGCAGAGCATCGCGAACCTTATCGAGGTTCACGTGGGCGTTGCTGCCGCCCGTGGTCTGCGAGATCGCCCCGCGCAAGTTATTCCGCAGCGTATCGCTGTAGCCCAGGTCAAAACCCATCCCATCGGGACGACGCGCCACACCTTTCCAGCGTTCGCTGCCCCAGTATTCCGCAATCTGCACCGCGCTTGATTTCAGGTAGCGCAACGTATCGGCGAGATCCTGACAGAAAAACCATCCCCCATGCTCATCGATGACCGTCACCTGATCATAGCGCAAGCCATCGAGATGATATTCTTCCAGCAGCATCTTGCCGTTATCGATCAAGAACTGCCGGACCTCCTGCTTCCAAAATGCGAATACCAACCCGCCCGCGTGGCCCTCGCGCAGAAAGTAGAGGCTGTCGTTGTTGTCGCCCTCCGGCTGCCGATCGAAAAAGTAGATGCTTTGTTTATCGAACGGGCCGCCGGCGTGGTTGTAAACGACGTCTGCGACCACCGCGATGCCGCAGAGATGACACAGATCAATGAACGTCTTGAGCTGATTGATCTGCCCCGTGAGCTGCGCGATCGTTATTTCCGGATAACCCTTTGCTTTCAGTAAATGGTTTACACGTGCTAGATACGGCGCCAGATCCGCCGGTCGTACCGCGTAATCCATCTCCGGCGAAAACAGGTCCGTGCCGTTGTAGCCGAGGCTGTTCTCGGTCTGATACTCCTGGAACGGAAGTGGCATGATCGCGTTCACGCCGAGATCAGCGAGGTACTCGATCCGGTCCACCACGTCCAGGAACTTACAGACCCGGTGCGGCCGGATGTCCTTACCCTGATCATCCTTTGCGTAAAAGACTCCAAAGTGAAATTGATAGACGATCAGGTCATTGAATGCCGGTGGGCGGAAATTCTGGTCGTGCCAATCATACGAAGTGGGATCGTCCACAATGCAATTGCAATCCGGGTATCCATCCATTTTCAGCTCTCGTGCATACGGATCCCGCTTGAAACCTTCGGTCCCTGTTCCCACGACATAAAATCGATATTCATCGCCCTCCTTAACTCCCGAGAAAAACCCGCCCCAATATCCGCCCTCGTCTTTCACCAATAAATCGCCAGGATTTTTTGTCCAACTGGTGGGTATGGTTGTGCCTGGATCGTTTAAGGCGACATAGACTTCTTTGGCCGTCGGCGCCCAGGTGCGAAAGGTTGCTCCTCCATTGGCGAGATTTGCACCGAGCGGAGTGTTCGAGTTGATGTGCTGTTGCGACGCTGGCATGGCATCTCCTCCGGCTTGTTGCCTGGCTTCGAATAAGAAATCATTTCAACCTGACGGTTTCCACGTACTGCAGAAAAGTTCCAGTTCCTGCGTAACGCGTCCTTTGTCGGAAT
>CAZVHN010000280.1:0-5424 GCA_964626895.1 uncultured Chloracidobacterium sp.
CCGGATAATAGACTCCTGAGACCAGCAACAGTGAACCCTGGAAAATATGGGTCGCCTCAGCGCCTCGCTCGGGACTCATTACGGGCAACGCCGCCGCCATCAACCCAAGCCCCACGAAGGCAATAGTGCTCACCCCGAGCACAACCAGCACTCCCGGCAGGTTTGCGCCGCGCAGGTTCAGATTTGTAAACAGCAACAAGCCAATCAGCACGATCAGAGTCTGCACGATGCTATTGAGCAGCGAAAACAAACTAATGCCGGTCAGGTGGATCAGGCGCGAAACCGGCGCCATGAATGTGTACTCAAGAGTGCCTTCCCAGCGCTCATAGGCTATCGACATGGCTATTTCGTTGTAGAGGGACGACATGAAATTCCACATCAGCGCCCCCACCACGAGTGTGAGCGTCAGTTGGTAGTCCCCGGCCGCCACGCCGATGAGTGCGACTGTCGCTGACGTTACCAACGCGTAGAAGTTGAACACGATGACCCAGGATATGTACCGCCGGGTCAAATGATAGCCTCTGAACATGAAGGCCCATGTTTGGCGAATCGTCGTTTCCATTACACCCCCTCCAAAACCGCCATCTCCTCCAGTGGCTCTTCCTCCTTCTTAAGCCCTTCGCCGGTTAACTTGATAAAGGCATCATCGAGCGTTGCTGCTGCGGCCTGCTGTTTCAATGCGTCGGCCGTACCCTCGGCCACGAGCTTGCCGTGGGCCAAAAATCCGATGCGGGCACAAAGTCGTTCAGCTTCTGCCATATCGTGTGTCGTGAGCAGGATGGTCGTTCCGGTCCGTTGTCGCAGAGCCTCAAGAAACGACTGCACGTCACGACGACTTTTCGGATCGAGCCCGGTTGTGGGCTCGTCCAAAAGCAACAGCGGGGGATCTATTACCAGTGCTCTGGCGATACTGATCTTCTGCTGCATGCCGCGGCTCATCTCCTCGAGCGGAGTTGAAAACTTCGTTTTCTCCATTCCCAACTGCTCCAGGATCTCCATCGCCCGGCGCTCGGCCTCGCCTGGCTTCTGGCCATACAGCAGGGCCGTGTAAAGCAGGTTTTCCCGCGCCGAAAGCTTTTTATAGAAGGCAGCGTCAACGCTTACGCGTCCAATGATCCAGCGCACAATCTCCTGCTCATCCGGAAGCGAGTGACCCATTAGACGCACCTCTCCTCCATCGGCTGTAAGCAGAGTCGAGAGAATTCGGATTAAGCTCGATTTGCCTGAGCCGTTAGGCCCAAGCAACCCGTAGGTCTCGCCTTTTTGGACCTCGAACGATACGTCTTCCAGAGCCCATAGCCGAGATTTCTTGAAGAGGCCTTCGCGCTTTTGAAAGCTTTTCTTCAGATTGCGAACCTGGATGGCTGGGAATTCCATGAGTCACCTCAAAAAGTGGATCGCCAAAAACGATGCCACGGCAAAAGCAAGTTGATTGGATGGGGAAAGAAAGGTAGGCCTGAGTAGTGCAACAAGTCCGATCCGCAAGGGCTGCGAACATTGGCGCACCACCGCTTGTCGGTCTGCCGACAAGGGCGCGTGCGGGACCTTTACCCTTACTCAGTACTTAATGAAGGAGTCGCATGTTAATCACCTTGGTCGCCAGACTAGCGAAAGCCTTTGGATTTTGCAAGACGACTGCACTGGGGTGTTTGTCAGTTTGGGTTTCGGCATTCGAAAACACATTGAATTGACCTCAAGCTCAAACTGACCCAAAACCCTGCAATGGGTGTTAATTGAAGAGCTGCCCGAAGCTATCTAACGTCGCCCGTGGGCAATTCTCACCGCCTCGGGCAGCCTGCGCAGTCGCAGCATGGCGATGACACCTAGCAACGGCCCGGGCGCCAGGATGACAAACGCATAGCGCCAGCCGACCAGGTTGACGAAGTGAGGAATGAGCTCGATTGAGATGCTAGTCAAAAGAAAACCAATGCATGTTTGAATCGTCAACGCGGTGCCAATGTATTGCGGATTTCCCAGCTCAGTAACGCAGGTTGAAAACTGCGCGGAATCGGCCACGACAGTCGCTCCCCATATTGCCGCTACTAATAAGAGCAGTAGGGGGTTCGCTTCAAACAGAAATCCGATCAGCAAACAACAGCTCCCGCTGATCGCCATGGCCCATGAAGTTACCAGCGTGCGGCCGACCCGATCGGCAATCAGACCCGCCACCACGCACCCGATGGCGCCGCAACCGATCACCAGAAACGAAGTAACTTCTGCGAGCTGTCCCGGGCTTCCCTGCACGGCCAGACTCGCCCGAATCATTACCGGCGCCCAGGCCCACATCGCGTAGAGTTCCCACATGTGACCGAAGTAACCGAAGTTTGCCAGGCGCACACCACGATTGCTGAAGACCTTGGCTACCTGTTTCCAATCGAAGCGGGCCGCGGGTAGCGTGAGCGGTCCTTCGCCCACGAACAACAGCACGATAAGCGCACCCACAACCGCCAGCAGCGAGCTAAAAAGAATATTGTGGCGCCAGTTCTGGCTGCCCAAACCGTTAATCAGATAAGGCGAAGCCTTCCCAAGCGTAAGCGCTCCCACAAGCACTCCCAGTGCTGTCCCGCGAGAACTGCGAAACCATGAGGCCATGATCTTCATGCCCGGAGGATAGACGCCCGCGAGGAAGAGTCCGGTCAGGAAGCGCATCGTGATTCCCAGCCCGGCGCCCTGGGCGTAGTAACCGAAAGTAGCGTTCGTCGTCGCTCCCGCTAAGGCACACACAGCGACCAGATACCGAGTGCTGATGATGTCAGGCAGATTCAGAAATGCGCTCAGCAGCGTGCCGCAGACAAAGCCGAGCTGGACGGCGATCGTCAACCAATTGGCATTTGAATCGGAGAGACTCCATTCCCAGCGCAACGCCGGCACGACCGCCGAGCCGCTGAACCAGAGCGACATTGCCAGCAGTTCCGCGATTGAAAGCAAGGCGAGGACCCGCCATCGTTGCGGTGGGGCAGCGTCGACTAAAGCGGTCGCATTGGCCGGGTCGCTCATAATGAGCGCAGAGGATACTACAAAAGAACAACGGCAGGCTTTCGGAAACGGTTGGAGTTAAAGTAATTGGAATCGGTCCGCAAGTTAGAATGGATCACTCAGGACCAGTAGTCTCAAAGGTCAGGAACCTGCAAATTTATTGAAAAGCTCTACCGGAAGAGCTTACGCCACAGCTTCTTCGAAATGTTTGAAGTCCGGCGGCGCAAATGTCATCTTTCGTTTGCGTTTATTCTCGTACATGGCCTTGTCGGCGCGGGCCATCAGTTGTTCAACTGTCTCGGCCTCGTCAGGATTCATAATTGCCAGTCCAACGCTGATTGAGAGTTTGTACGGCGCTGTCTTGGCCGCATTGAAATAAGCAAACTTGCTGTTCAAACGGGCCAGGGCGCTGTCGACGCCACCGTCAGGTTCTACGGCCGCGAAGACGCTAAACTCATCGCCACCCAAACGACCAAGCACATCGGAGGAGCGGAAAGTTTCGGTCAAGAGTTCCGCCGTCTTGGTCAGCGCACGATCGCCTTCCATGTGGCCGAACGAGTCGTTGATCTGCTTCAAGCCATCGAGATCCGCATAGACCACCAGGAGACTCTTGTTAGTTCGCCGGATTGAAGTGAGATGTTGTTCAGAGAAGGCCAGGAAGCCGCGGCGATTGTAGAGTCCGGTCAACTCATCTACGACGGAAAGAGCTTGAATTGCTGCCTCGGCACGCTTCCTTTCCGTGATGTCTTCTATCTGAAAAATGAAGTGCAGCGGTTCGCCTTGCGCGTCGCGCACCAATGAGGCGCTCGTCAAGGCCCACACTTCGTGACCATGTTTGTGAATGTATCTCTTCTCAAGCTGACAAGTGAGAATCTCTCCAGCCAGCATCCGGTAGATTTGAGCCAGGTCAGCGCCCAGGTCGTCCCGGTGCGTCAGTTCCTGAAAATCACACTTGAGGAATTCTTCTTCACGAAAGCCCAGGATCTCACACAGAGACCGGTTCACTCTCAGCCAGCAACCTTCGGGTGAAACCAGGGCCATTCCGATCGCGGCATAATCGAAGGCCGTACGAAAGTGCTCCTCACTCTCCTGCAACGCCTTGCTGATTCGTTCCTGTTCGGCAATGAAGCGATTGAGCTCTTCGACGTGGAGTTTCGCCTGCTCGGTCTGGGCCGCTGAGGTTTCAATATTTTGCAGGTAGGTGCGGTAGGTCAGATAAATAATGGCGACAATCGGTGCGGTAGCTACGAGAGCGTAGAAGCCCGTCTGATCAATCACGCGGGCAACGAACCCTGCCGCGGACGCTCCGGCAAAATAGGTAATGGAGGTCCAGAGGAAATTCGTGCGCCATGTGAACCACACTGGCTGCTTAAGTTTCAGGGCAGCGCTCACGGCAACCAGGCCTGAGTTCAAGCCATACTGCATCAAGGCCATCAAACACAGCGCCATCACCAGATTATGTAAAGGTCCTTCTGGCAAGCTGGTGAGAGGTCCGAACGCAACACTCACAACTGTTGCCGAGATCGCTGTCGAGCAAGCCATGACCCCTGCGTTGAAAAGGCCCACCAGTGGCCGCTTGCTGAAACGGATGGTAGAAGTGAAAGCTTCCATCGAAGCGAGTAATATTGCCGCCTCGCCGCCAAACATCAGCATGGTCAGGAAAATAAAGGTGTCAGAGACGGAGATGTGCCCTTTGGCGCGGGGAATCTGAACGGTGATTCGCGATCCGATGACAATCGTCACCAGCACCAGAAAAGGATATCTGAGGTCGAGTTGTTGTACGGGTAGTCAGTAGACACACGAGACCGTAACTACCGCGCCAATTAGCGCGATCGTCCTCATGTACCAATTCCTGATGGTGTTTTGGTTCATGTGTCCAGTGTTTTTCCGAAGTTTTTCTCTCCATCGGGGGCGGATCGCCCCACCTATCCGGGGTACCAAGTGCAAATGGTATTCCCGAGCCGATTGTTTGCACCCAGGGCCGGTCTTTGGGGGTTCTATCGCTTTTGGCGTTTTTTTGGCGTCTTCACTGCCACGTACGGTCACACCGTCAGTCAATTTGAGGAGAATTCTTATCAATTTGACATGAACGACGCCGCTCTGAACATTTTTGATTACCAATTGCCAATTGCCGATTGGCAGCGATCGAAGAATCAACATCTTCGGAATTGGGCGTCGAACTCTCATCAAAGTGCAAAGCATCAAGAATAAAGCTCGCAAATTGGCAATCGACAATCGAAAATCGGCAATGCCTAGGCTAGGCTGAGCGTGACCCTGAATTCAAGTCCACCCAGGGCCTATCCGTTCGTGATATTCTGAAGCCAAATTTCTTAACCGGCAGCCCTGCGCTACACCGAGATCATGCCGCTGTAGCTGGGCGCCTTTTTTAGGCTTTCACGGCTTTCCAGGGTTATGGCTGATTTTCTCGCATCGCTAAGAAGAAGAACG
>CAZVHN010000281.1:0-3776 GCA_964626895.1 uncultured Chloracidobacterium sp.
CTCAATCTTCGCGTTTACACCTACGTTTGCGCTAGTACCGTCGATTGGTTGGACTTCGACGTTAAGGGTGTAACGACCTCGAGTCCAACCGCGGGCATCCGAAACCGGCACTTCAGCATATCGATTCAACTCGGACTGGGAAACTACCGCGCCCTTAATAAAAGTGTACGGCTGGCTCGCGACAATGCCCTCCGCCGGCTTGGACGTGGTCTCATCCATTATTAGCTTTTCGTTGCGCATTACATCCTCGATGGCTTTAAGGATCACATCGCGGCGGGCAGTTATGCGGTAGGGGTTCGGAAGCGGAGGCACCTCCGGAGTGCGGCCCTTTCCGAAGTCCATTCCGCGGCCGGCCCCAACGTCAGTCTTGCTGCCATTGTTTGCGGGTGCCTTGCTACCGCTGTCACGCACTCGTTCGTTCGACTTGTCGATTCCTTTACCCTGTGCGAGAGCCGCAGAGGCGGAAAGAGCTATTATCAACGACACGCCTGTCAGCCGGAACATAATTCGCACCTCGTCTGAACCATTAGAATCGCAAAGGGAGTCTCACTCAAGCGAGAATAGATTAAGGTCTGCGCAAATTCAAGCAGTCTCTGTTGGGAGTTCGGCTCAAATTCCTTCCGCCAACCATTGGCGATAAAGAAATCTGCCACAGATGAACACGGATATGCACGGATAAGAACTGAGGATGAAAATGCCGTTACTGCTAGATGAGCACCGCTTCTGTTGCTTTTCTTTCGGTTGCTTCTGATCCATGCTTATCTGCGTCCATCCGTGGCATCATTTCCCTTGCGCTTTCTTCCGGCCATTCTGTAAATCCCTTTCCTGTTCCCAGCGTCGAAGGGCCAGCACACCTGCGAAGAAATCACTTTCGTTATTGTAGAAATTATGAGCGCCATCGTCTCGCGATGGCTCGCGCACGTAATAAAGGTAATCAGTCTGAGCGGGATTGATTGCTGCGGCTAGTGCGCTTTCACCCGAAGACGCTATTGGGCCGGGAGGCAGTCCCAGGTGCATGCGTGTGTTATATGGTGACCTGCGATCGATATCGCTTTTGTAAACCTTACCGTCATTCCGCCACTTTCCCTGAAGCTTGGAGGCGTAGATTACAGTTGAATCAATTCCCAGCGGCATGTTGAGTTTCAGACGGTTGTAAATGACCGACGCGATGATGGGACGTTCGGTCTCGAGCTTGGCCTCGGTCTCGACAAGGGAAGCTATGGTAACGATTTGTCGCGGCGACATACCCAGGCTAAGCGCTTTCGCTGTCCAGTCTGGTTTCCACACGGCTCGGAAGCGCTTCAGCATGATCGCAATGAGCTCAGCCGGTTGGGTGTCACGCGGAAACTCGTAGGTGTCCGGAAACAAATATCCCTCAAGGTTCTTGGCGCGTGGATCCAGATCTTGCATGAGCGTTACGTCGTCCATGAGCGCTAACGCTGAATTGAGCTCAGTGAGCTTCAACTCCGGAATCCGGGCCATTGCATTAGCGATGTCCCACCGGGTCCATCCTTCAACCACGGTCAGACGAATGAGTCGCTGCTCTCCGGTTTGAAGTTTGGCCAATACTGCATGGGGAGAAATCGGGGAGGGGAAGTCATACTCCCCCGCCTTGAAGCGTTGACCCGCTCCGGTGAGTTTCAGGTAAATCAGTACGGGTTGTTCATGCTTGATTATTCCAGCGGCTATGAGTTTCTTGATCACCGCGGCGGGGGACGTACCTTTGGGTATGTCAATATATTGACCGCTTAGTCCGTGGTGAACCGGCGTGCGCAGGTCTCTGTAGCCCCAGACAACAGCACCAACTGCGCCGACGATTAGAATTAAAGGAATGACTACTAAGAGGCGTTTCACGATGATTACGAAGCGGCGTGACCAACCACCGCCCTCTCCTCCAGCTTAAGGGACAGGAACCAAAACCCTTGGTTGTCCTCCAGCGATAAAGTCCATGAGGATAATAGCAGCCGCCTGACAATCAACCAGATCCCGCATCTCCAGGGTAGTAATACCGGCGGCTCGAAGCTGCTCCTCCGCCTCCACAGAAGTTAGACGCTCATCCTGCAGATACACTGGGATTTTGAGCGACCGTGCAAACTTCCCCGCGGTATATTCGGCCTCCACGGCAGCCGGGCCTTTGGCTCCGTCCAGGCTTAACGGCAAACCAATAACCAGCGTGCTGGCGTCTAAGCGGCGGACTAGTTCAGTGACATCTCGGAGCAGTTGTTTCCAGTTTGATCGTGTAAGCGGAGGAAGTTTAGTTATTGAGATGAGCATTGAGTCGGAGGCGGCGACCCCGACCCGTTTTTGACCTAGATCCAGAGCAACAATCGGCCCGACTAGATCCTCTATTTTGTCTGGTTGATTCACTATGACTTCGATCAAAAATCCATTGCAACCTAAGACTCAAGCACCCCGTAACAATCGTAAAGCCCGCAAGGCCACTGACTTGCGCCCTTTAATCGCCGACTGTATGATGCTTCTGGCCCAGTTGAGCGTGCTCGCAACTGATGTAAATAACGAGAGGTAACCAATGTCATTTCGCGCCAAGTTTGCTTTAATTCTCTTATCGGCCACACTGGCTCTTTATACTGTTGTAGGTGGCTGGATTTCCACTCGGGCACAGCAACCGGCCAACGATCCCAATGCCCAGTTACGCATCTTTGAGAGCGTTCTTCAGCACATCCAGAACGACTATGTGGATGAGCCAAACATGGAGAAAGTTCGCGCAGGCGCTCTCCGTGGCTTAGCATACGGCCTGGATCCCTATTCGACATACCTCACTCCGGACCAGGTTCGTGAGTATAGCGGAACGGGAAGGGACAATCAGGTCGGAATTGGCGCCGAAATGTCGCAAGTCGCCTCTTATCTCTATGTCATTGCGCCACTGAAGGGTTCTCCGGCCGATCAGGCAGGAGTTCGGGCGGGAGATATTATCGAGTACATCGACGGCAAGGCCACTCGCGATATTTCCCTGTACGATGCGAAGCAACTACTCAACGGTCCTGCGGGGACCGAAGTGAAGTTGCGGATTCTGCGCGCAAATAGTCGGCCCCTTACGTTGGCAGTGAAACGCGGATCTTCCCGTGCGCCGGCTGCCGAATCGAGAATGGAAGCGGGTAAGATTGGTTTACTGCGTATTAATAGTCTAGCTGACGGTGACGCTTCTGAAGCGCGCTCCCGTCTCCAGGAACTGATCAAACAAGGCGCGCAAAAAGTGGTCGTCGATTTGCGAGGTACGGCGGGAGGCTCGATAAGTGAGGCGGTAGCCGTCGCTAGTCTGTTTATCAAGGACGGCACGATAGCCCAGACCACTGGCCGGGAAGGGAAGACACTGAAAACCTTCACCGCCGATCCGAAGGCGACGATTTTCTCCGGCCCTATTATCGCCCTGATTGACGCCGGAACTGCGGGAGCTGCCGAGGTAGTTGCCTCTGCATTGCTTGAGCGCAATCGCAGCCAGCTTGTGGGTGAGAAGAGTTTCGGTGCCGGCGCCGAGCAACAATTATTTACCTTGCGCGGAGGCGATGGGTTGCTGCTAACCACGGTTAAGTGGGCAACCGCCAGCGGAAAGCCGTTCCTGGGTGAAGATCGTGCCCATTCCGGTGTGACACCTTCCGTTGAAGTGAAACGACCTGAGCTCGCTGAGGCTATCGATCCTGATGACCTTACGGGCAACGACGACGACCCGGTTGTCAGGCCCACGCAGCCGAACGAGAAGCCGGAATCTACAGTGGCACCGAATGTCGCCAGACCCGCAGTTGAGGACGTCCAGATGA
>CAZVHN010000282.1:0-2245 GCA_964626895.1 uncultured Chloracidobacterium sp.
CGCCCTGTTCGCGGACGGGTGTGTGATCGTGCCAGTGGCGAGGTCCATCATGCTCGACTTCCTCCGCATCCTGTTGGACAACGTCGCTCGCTACGCCCACAGTAATGGTTGCTCTAGCACATGGAGGATGAGCGACGAGCCAACGGCGAAACTTACGGTGACCTTCAAGAATCGGCCGCGGGTTGATTTGGTGCCGGGCACTGGTACAGGCATTAGACTTCTTGAGGCCTTGGCGCGAAAGGGCTCATTCCGATTTGAGAAGCGGGTAACCTTTGACGAGTACTGCTCGATCATTAGTTTCTCGGATGTATTGGTAGCCTATCCAGATCTTGGAAGGAGCTGAGGCGGATGCGCTTTTTCATAGTCGACGATGATGTCGGCGATCTTGTCAGGATCAGGCAGCTGCTCGGGGGCTTGTACCCTGATAGTGAAATCTGGCCGATGGAGAACATCGTATTCGATGATTGGAGTCTCGTCGCAGAGGTAATTCGTCGCGAAACTTCTGGCGATTCGGATTGGGTGATCCTTCTGGATTTGGCGTTGGGCCCGCGACGATCGGCGGTTCAGGCGGGCAGCGAGGAGGCTTATGAGGTTCGGTTATTACGACCTGCGGCGACGTTAATTGCCTACACGCAGTTCGCGGATCTAGCGGTCGCGCGACCGCGGCACCGGGAAACATTCGATGATCAGATCAACAAGCAACGGCTGTTTGGAATGTCGAAGGTCGAGGGCGAAGCGTATGTCCGGCAGGTTATTTCGACGGCTAGACGACGCAGGGCAGGTAGTCAGCTGCCGAGCTATATGGTCAAGGACTCGCTGGGTATGCGTCTGATGGCCGCAGCGTTCTCGCAGGATGTGTTGGATGCCCTGGCGGAAGACATCACTCGTGGATGGGATCATGTCGAGGTCGAGGCGCTCACGGCGGGGCATTCTGGAACATTCCTTTTACGGTTTTCGGGACGAGTTAGTGGTGGTAGTCAGAAGATAGTCGTGAAGTGCGCGCGCGACCGTCAAATGCTCGTAAAGGAGACTAAGAGGCCAGAAGCGGTCTTCGGAGGACTTGGGCCTCTGAATGGGCACTTGGCGGAGATCGATCCAGAAATCAGGGAACTTAGCGGAAACGCAGGGTACTACTACCGTCAGTCACATGTGACTGGAGAATCGCTTTTGTACTGGCTTGAACGGGAAGGATGGTCCGCGGCGGCGAAAGGGTTTTTAGAGGGAGTGGTGGCTCTCGAGCGCCGCTGTTACACCGTCCCTGCGGGCGAGTCATACGCGGAGCTGCTTGCCTCAGAGATGTTTTCGCTGCTAGCGTTGGACGTGGAACGGGCCAGGCAGTCGCTGCAGTTTCTCGGCGAAGTAGCTGCCTGCATTAGGCGGCATGACTCGTGGCCAGAAGAGGTCGGATCGGTCGAGGACATCGTGATCAAGGTGCGGAGGCTTCTGGAGAATTGGGAGGGTATCATAAGCGCCGAAGCGCCGCTGCTGTCGATCGCTCAGCATGGTGATTTGAATCCGAGGAATGTCTTGATGGCGCAGCCGGGCGATGTGGTGCTCATTGATTTTTCCCGCTTGGGTCGCTGGCCTGTAGGTTATGACTTGAGCCGACTGGCGGTCTTGTTACGGTTCGGACTGACGGATAGAGAGGGGCAAGGCGATTGGGTGGTAAACCGAGTGGGGTCGTGGGTGCAAGAGAAGTTTTGCATGATAGAGGATGAAGTGGAGGTGGCTACGTCGCAATGTCCTCCGGCCCTTTACTGTGACCAAGAGTTTCGGTCTTTCCTAAAGGGGAGGAATGAGATTGATGGGCGGCGAATAGCTCGCGGGTACCGACTCGGAGCGCTGTGGGACCTGACGAAGGTGCTCAGCTACAGTGACCTTTCGCCGTTCAAGAGAGTGTGGGCCTTGATCGAGTGTTATCGACTGAGCAGTCAGCTTGATCTTCGAGGGCCCGGAGAGTGACACACGGAAGCCAGGGTATTACGTGGGGCCTCCGAGGCCCAGGACGCGGGCGTGTCGCTTCATCTCGCAGCCGCGCGCACCCAGAGGTGTCAATCTCGGATTTTTCGTGCTGCGCCAGGTCGTCGGGCAGAAGTCAGACCGGGACTGTTGTGCGAAGGATGAGGTTGATCTCTTTGCGGTAGTCCCGACAGGCGCTGCGCCAACGAGCTCCTGGGGCGGGCCACGGCTGAGTCTGGGAGGTTAGGTCACGGTGATGGGGCCACGGACGGGGCGATCGCCGCCG
>CAZVHN010000283.1:0-3417 GCA_964626895.1 uncultured Chloracidobacterium sp.
CAAATCAAAAATTAAAAATCCACCTATCTTGGTACTTCAGCACTTCTCAAAATATCCGTAATCACCGCGTCCGGAGTGGCCCCGTCGAGTTCTGCTTCGGCGCGCAACGACAGGCGGTGGCGCAGCACTGGCCGCGCTATGTCGCGGATGTCGTCAGGCGTGGCAAACTCCCGACCGCGAATGGCAGCCAGGGCCTTCGAGCACAGCAGCAGCGCTACTGATGCACGCGGACTCGCGCCGTAGTGAACAAATTGATGCGTACGCGTGCGACGAACAATGTCCACCGCATAATGCTGTACGCCGGATTCCATGTGCGTATTGCTGACTTCGCGACGACAACGAGATATGGCATCAGGCTCGGACAGCGGTTTGATATCAACCTGATCAAGTCGGCGAGAGTTAAAGCCCGCATCCCAGTTAGCAACCACCTGCCGTTCATGTTCTTCTTCGGGATAATCAAGCAGGATCTTCAACAGGAACCGATCAAGCTGGGCCTCGGGCAGTGGATAGGTACCCTCGTATTCGATGGGGTTCTCGGTCGCCAGCACGGTGAAGATCGGTGAAAGCGAATGACCTTCTCCGTCAATCGTCACCTGGCGCTCCTCCATCGCCTCGAGTAAGGCCGCCTGCGTCTTGGGAGGAGTGCGGTTGATCTCATCCGCCAGCAGAAGGTCGGTAAAGATGGGCCCCTGCCTGAGACTGAAGCTTGAAGTTGCGACGTTGAAAATATTTGTGCCGGTGATGTCTGAAGGCATCAAGTCGGGCGTGAATTGGATGCGGCCAAAGTCGGCATTGATAATTCGCGACAGCGTTTTTACAGTCAGCGTTTTCGCCGTTCCCGGAACGCCCTCAATCAGGGCATGGCCTTCCGCCAGCAGCGCGATCAGAATCTGTTCTATGGGAGCATCCTGGCCGACGATTATTTTGGCGAGCTCACGCCTGATGTGCTCAACAGTGGAAGAAACGTATTCAAGCATTTGATTTTGCAGTAAGAATCTTTGGATTCGTGGCTTGGTGGTCTAAGAGCTTTGATCTTGGTTCTTTGTACTTGGTTCTTTGTGCTTGGAACTTGGCATGTCCAGATCGATTAGATCAAAGTTCAAAGCCCAAAGCTTAGAGATCAAAGATCAAAGAACCAAGTACAAAGTACAAAGATCGCATTTTCGTCAAATTTGCGTTGCCTGTCGCGCATCGCGAGCGCGCATCCGCAGACCAAGGGCGCGTTCCACGTCGCGCAGCCGCTTCACTAATTGAATTGACTGTCGTTCGGTCACTGGAGCGCCATTGATTGCTTCTTCACACTGACGCATTAAAACTTCAAGCTCCCGCGATTCCAGCGACGAACGCGCGGCTACTCGCGCGGCTATTTCTGCGCGCGGACTGTTGTATTCCATTCCCGCGTATCGCGCAAGAACTCGACGCGTGCGCGTGTAGACGTTCTCAATTGCCAAGTCAAATGCCCGTGCCCGGTGCTGGAGTTCGGCCATGGAAGCCACAAACTCCAGGCTGGAGCGACGGTCGATCTGCTTCATTGGTAACGGACGCGCAAACCGCCGGCTACTGGTCCACAAGATCACAAGAATTAGTGCGACCAACTGGCCCAGGATTGGAAGGATCGGGGTGCCGGAGAAATAGCTGATCAGCGCGTTGCGTGTTGTTCCTTTGCCCTGGTGATACTCATCGAAGGCAATCAATCCCTCAGTCGTAGTAAGTAAGTTAATCGCAAGCTGAAGATTGTCCCTCAGACCAAGCCCGCCGTTGGAGAAGATATATGGATCGCTGAGTAGTACGATACGACCGTTGCCGTAGGGATAGTCTACCAATAAGGCCCCCTTGGAACTTCCCAGGTGAATGACGGGGGCAGGGGATACCGATGTCGACTTATCAGGCGTAGCCGCCGGCGGGCCCACGGGGTCCGGAGTTGGCGGAGGTTCATCTTCAAACTCGTCGTTGTTTTGCAGATTCTGAGCAGCCTGATCTGGTCCGCTATCACTCTTGATGTTGGTTCTGGTGAAGTTAATGGTGGCCGCGAATCGCGAAGGCATCACCGACTCGACATTCTGCGTAAGCAGAGTTGGCTGTACGGGCTGCACCGGCTTTACGTTCTCAGTCATCTCGCTGACGCTGCCTGGATTAACAGCCAATGACGGAAAATCCCCAAACTCAGTCGCAACCACCCAGCCGCCAGATGCCGGAAAGATATGCACGCGGTCGACCACCACTAGTCTGCCGCCGCGCTCAACCCACAAGAGAAGACTCCTGGCTTCATCTTCGTCGATGGAGAGCGCGGTGTCTCCGATGATCACAAACGTTTGCACTCTCTGCCTGGTGTCTCTCAGCAACTGAGCGGGAACTTCCTGCCATCGCATGACCGGGTAGCCCGATTCACTCAGGAAGTCATACAGAGCACGAGTTCCCGTGGCGCCGGAATGATAGGTGGATCGGTTAGGCGAAAGCTCAGTATCTTGTCGCTCATCTTCGCCTTCGTAGCTGGCGGCATTGATCGCGATCAATATGCCCAGCACAAGCACGACCGTTACGATGATGGTGATTCTCTGGCGCATAGCCTTGGATCAGGCACAGAGCTAATCCCAAAGGACGGCTCAAGCCTCGCTAACTTGCAGGTCAGGAAGGCGGACCCTGTCCCCGCCCTTACGACGAAAACAAGAATCGTTGAGACTAACAACTCAATTCATTTTCACCCTCAAAAGGAGCTTCCTCACATAGCTCGCAAATGGTCGAACCTCAATCTCCCAAGCGTTGCAGAGTGGCTTTCAAGCTTGAGGCGGGGACAGGGTCCGCCTTCCTAACCTGCAAATTACCATAGGTCCTTTTTGGGTTTTCACACAGTAAGTCATGCACCCCGATTCGCCACTGCGAATGAAAATAGAACGCGAGCCGTCAATCTGATTCGACTTACTTCTATTTTCATAAGAGCCTCTACCGCTCCCGGTTCTGTAGCAGAAATGGTCGCTAGCTTCCCGATCTACGTCACCGTGATAGCGCCTGCTTGTACCCCGTTCGGAATGCGATCCAGTCTGCTTCGGTGGCACCGGCAAAGCCATACCAGTGTCGCTCGAAGCTGTCAGTAAGTTGTTTGACGTTACCGTAAAGCGGCTCCAAATCTCGCATCGCGCCCAGGTAGTCGCGATTAGTTTTGTGCTGCGCGAGACTAATAATTTTGCGGTCACCCAACTCAACGAGTAGGGCGACATACGCTTTACGAATGGCCGCGCGAAGTTCACCGCGTCGCGCCAGGGATTCGGCGTCTGCCAGCAGATCCACCGACGACTGATCGGGTTCGAGTTTCTCGCCCAGGACGATCAACGGTCGGCGTTTGCCCTTCTTTTTTGTTCTTCGTTTCTGAAACACGCGCGGCGCGAAGATCTTGACGGCATAGGCGATATAAGATTTTTC
>CAZVHN010000284.1:0-1921 GCA_964626895.1 uncultured Chloracidobacterium sp.
TCGGAGCGCTGGCATAGCTTCACTTGCGGCTTAACGATTGGCTGGTTCAAGAGTGGCCAGAAACTTGTAGCGCTCTCAACCTAACCCGTCAGGCATCGCGTCCCGAAACGGTTGTAGTGAGCCTGAGTTTACTCCACCGTAACGCTTCTATTCAAACTTTTATCTGGGTCTGTATTCGGTGAGTTTGGGTTTCGGCACATCATCCCGAAGGGATCTCAGTCAATAGCCGTGGGCGAGCATTGCGCGTCGCTCACGGATAAGCGAACGAAACATGTCTGACCCTGAGGGGGTCAAACGTCGAACTCTGGTTTGACCCTTTCAGGGTCAGGAATCTTTTCCGCGATCCTCCGTGGGCGTCGCGCAATGCTCGCCCACGGCTATTGACTAAAATCCCTTCAGGATGCGAAAACACATGAATCTTACCGTCTATGAATCTCTATACAGTTCGGTAACGTGAGCGAGGACCGTTTGACCAAGCGTGCGCAGGTTGTACCCACCCTCCAGGCACGAAACGACGCGCCCCTTGCACGTATTGCCCGCCCATTGCTTCACCGCTTGGGTCATCGCAATGAAGTCCTCGTCTTCAAGCAGCAGTTGACCGAGGGGGTCGCCCTGGTGCGAATCAAAACCCGCGGACAAGATCACGAGATCAGGTTTGAACTTCGAGGCTATCTCATCAAGCGCTGCGTCAAACATTCGCTTCTGTTCTCCAGCCCGCGTTTGAGCCTTCACTGGAACATTCAGCGTGTAGTTCTTCCCCCGACCGAGGCCGGTTTCGCCGCGCGAGCCGGTCCCTGGATACCATGGATACTGATGCATTGAGAAGAAGAAGACAGTCGGGTCGTCATAGAAAATGCCCTGCGTTCCGTTCCCGTGATGCACGTCCCAATCGACAATCGCCACCCGCTCGATCTCTGCATAATGGTTTTGCGCGTATCGAGCCGCCACAGCGACATTGTTGAAGAGGCAGAAGCCCATTGCGCGCTCGGCTGTGGCGTGATGACCGGGAGGGCGCACCGGAACAAAGGCATTGGTTGCTTCGCCACTCATCACCAGGTCGATGGCCTGACAAGCCGCTCCCGCGCCGCGCAGAGCTGCATCCATCGAGCGCATCGAAACTACGGTGTCGGCGTCCAGGTAACCAATGCCTTCGCTCACAGCGCGCTCTACGGTCTTGTAGTGCTGTGGCGTATGGCACGCCTGAACGTCCCCACGTGGTGCTTCCCTCGCCTGAGTCTCAAGCAGCTTGGGCCAGAGTTCATTATCTCCACGCAGCGCTTCCATCACCACGGTATAACGTGAGGGAGACTCGGGATGGCCGGGACCGGTGTCATGCTCCTGGAACACCGGGTGGTAAACAATTGCGGTAGTCATCGCTAGTCAATCGTAAATCGTAAATCGTGAATCGTAAATGGGAAATCGGAACTCGGAAATTGGGAACTCTGAAAGAGCGGCTTCTAGTAACCGGACCCTACTTACGATTCACGATTTACGATTTACCGCTCTTGTTGCCGCCCTCCAAGGAGGTCCCCTTTCCCAGCGCGCTCTAGACCCCTTTAACCCTTATCTCGCCGGAACTCGATGAGGTATCTACGGTTAGACTGTCTTCCTCGCCTGCAATCAACAGCCTTCGCTCATCGCCCCTGGTGTGAAACGTGACCTCTTCGATCAGACAATTCACCGGCGCATGAGTGAGCTGTCTTAGTCCTTCCGCGCGAAGCCCCTCGCGGAGCAGTAGCTCGATGTCAGCTTGAATCTCGGATCGTTTTTCTTCGTCGGCATCCAACTCGCCAACTGCTACTGGATGAGGCAGCAAACCCATTTCGCCGTCCAGATAGATCATCCAAATGAACCCAATATCGAGCAGGACATACAAAGCTTCGTCGTGAATGAAATAACCGAGCATGGTTGCGCCGAGCAC
>CAZVHN010000285.1:0-3539 GCA_964626895.1 uncultured Chloracidobacterium sp.
CCGGGCTGGCAATCGCCATGGTGGTTATTTCTTCGGTAGGATTGATGGTTGGTGGAATCGGAGTAATGAACATCATGCTGGTTTCGGTCACTGAACGCACCCGGGAAATCGGTGTGCGTAAAGCAATCGGGGCCAAGCGCAGCGACATCATGTGGCAGTTTCTAATTGAGGCCGCCACTCTCACCGGCATTGGGGGGATAGTCGGTCTCTCGATAGGTTGGCTCTCAACTTTCCTGCTCCGGCTCCTGCTTCCCTCTTACGTACCTCTCTGGGCGCCGATCGGTGGCTTCGTGGCCAGTGTCGGCATCGGCCTTATTTTTGGGCTGTGGCCCGCATGGAAGGCCGCCCGCCTCGATCCGATTGAGTCACTCAGATACGAGTAATTTAGCGCGGACTTCACGCTCCCTTCCTACGAGATGAAACTCGGGAATAGTGCCGTGATGATGACGATGAAAAGCAGTCCCAGCAGCCAGAAGGTAATGGCCGTACCCCATGCGGCAGCTTTGGTGACGCGTTGACCTGCGTAGCGCAAGCCGGTAGCTTTTAACCACAGGCCATAAAAAGACAGGAGGCCGATGGCACTCGCAGTCACAAACAGCACGGGATGTTCGGCCGGCGAGAAGAGGATCCCCAGATTATCCTGCACCAGAGTCTCCTGACCCATGATCGGATGAATGTCGTCAGGAGATTTTATGTAGAGCAGGATCAAACTGACTACTTTCTGAACGACCGCAATGGGCAAGGTCGCATACATCAAAGATGCAAATGCCTGCCAAAAATTGATGCGCCCCCCGAAGACAAGAACACCGACCAGGTAGAGGGCGGCCAGAAACGCCATGAACCCGAACACGCCTACAGAGGTCTTGATCGCCGTTCCGACCCGCTGAACCGGGTTCTTGGCCTGGTCCAATCCGTCTTCGCGCGCCCTCTCAACCGCCTCGGGAGGGATGAACGGCGTTTCAGCCATCTTGTCTGCTGTATAAGACACGATTCGCTCCGGCGTTAGACGCTGAGTGAATGCCGCAGCATAGGCAATGCTAAGAATCGAAATCACCAGGAAAGGCGCCAGCCAACGGGGATGGGGTTTAAGGTCCTGGAACACCCGGCTCGGTTCATAAAAGATGCCGCCCAGCCTCTCCATAACCGACATCGGCGGCGGCGCATCGGGCGCCGGTTTAGGCAAACGAACAAAACTAAGCCCGAACATCAACGCGCCCCAGAATGCGAGTGCCAGGCCGGTGCCGACGCCACCAGGGATAAACTTGAGTGCGCCGCCCAGGGTAATCAGGACGCCAAGCACGAACAGCGCGATCGCCGGCATCCTCAGGTGTAAGGCACGTGGAGCCGGAGTATCAGCCGCGGGCGGTGGTGTGGGTGGTTGAAAGGTTGCGGGTTTCGGATCGCTCATTTGCTTTTCCTCCTGGGGATAGAGGACGGGGAGACAGCTTCCGTCCGACTCAAGAAATAATCAAGACCAACCAAGATCCGTTTCGATGCGCTTGATACGAACTTTCGTAGGGTTATGTTTCGCGTTCGCGTCTGCTCACTCCGCCACGGGCGCTTCACTCCAGCCCGGTACACGAATGCATGCGACCCGATGGCCCGGTGACAGTTCGCGCAACTCCGGATCGATCCGCGCACACTCGTCAATGGCAATGGGGCAGCGGGTGCGAAACCGGCAACCGGAGGGCGGATTGATGGGCGTGGGCACGTCGCCTTGCAATACGATGCGCTCGCGTTTTCGCTTTGGATCCGGAACCGGAATTGCCGAGAGCAAAGCCTGAGTGTATGGGTGGAGCGGTCGCAGGTATAGGTCTGCCGCACTGGCAATTTCCACAATCCGCCCGAGGTACATCACAGCCACCCGCGTTGAGATGTGCTCTACGACGGCGAGACCGTGCGAGATAAAGAGATAGGTAAGGCCGAACTCCTTCTGAAGGTCCTGCAGCAGATTGACTACCTGTGCCTGTACTGAAACGTCGAGGGCCGAAACCGGCTCATCTGCCACTATCAGTTTCGGATTCAAAGCCAGCGTGCGAGCCACGCCGATGCGTTGGCGCTGCCCGCCCGAAAACTCGTGTGGATAGCGTTTGCGGTAATCAGGATCGAGTCCCACGCGTCGCAACAGCTCACCTACGCGTTCGCGCCGCTCGTTCTTCGTCCCTATTTTATGAATCACCAGAGGCTCTCCTACGATGTCGCCCACTTTCATGCGCGGGTTTAGCGAAGCGTAGGGATCCTGGAAAACGATCTGCATCTCCCGGCGCAACTCTCGCAGGTCACTTCTATTCAATGAGCGCACGTTGCGACCATCGAAATCAATTTGGCCGGCCGTTGGTTCGATGAGGCGCAGCAGGCAGCGACCTACGGTAGACTTTCCGCAGCCCGATTCCCCTACCAGACCCAGGGTTTCGCCACGCAGGATTTCGAACGATACGTCATCAACAGCGCGCACCACGTCGTCGCTTCCCTCAACCGGAAAGTGTTTGACAAGATGACGGACGTTGACGAGTTGTTGATGAGTTGTGCTCACTAAACCATCCAAGGCATCCACAGATTACGCGGATTTCGCAGAGACGGATTGCCGACAGCCCTCTTCCTATTCGGAGCAATCTGCGTAATCTGCGGATTGTTTGTGATGGTCCGCGGTCACGGCCGCAGCCAGATCAAAGAGTACGCAGCGCACTTTCACCCCAGCTTCCAGATCGTAGAGTGGAATCTCCCCTTCCGTGCAGCGCGGCATGCGATACTGGCAACGTGGCGCGAAATGACATCCGGGGGGCAGATCTGTGGGACTCGGAACCACGCCTTCAATCGTCTCGAGCCTTTCTTTCTTCGCCACATGTTCCGCAGTTAGTTTCGGGACGGAGCGAAGCAACCCTTCCGTGTAAGGATGCCTGGGTCGCGCAAACAACTCCCCAACCGGTGACTCTTCCACAATCTTCCCTGTATACATTACGGCGACTCGATCCGCCACCTCAGCTACCACCCCCAGATCGTGAGTAATCAAAAGCACCGCCAGCTCACGCGACTTTCTTAGCTCATCCAGGAGCTCCAGGATCTGCGCCTGAATGGTGACATCAAGGGCCGTAGTTGGCTCGTCGGCGATAAGCAGTTTGGGATTACAGGCGAGCGCCATGGCAATCATTACGCGTTGGCGCATACCACCGGATAGCTGATGCGGATAATCGTCTGCGCGGCGAGCAGGATCCGGTATTGACACTTCACGCATTGCATCGATGGCCGCCAGGCGCGCATCTTTGCGCGAAAGTTTCCGATGCAGCCTGAGTGCTTCGGCAATTTGCTCTCCTACGGTGAAAACGGGATTGAGTGAGGTCATCGGATCCTGAAAGATCATCCCGATATCGTCGCCACGCATCTGCCGCATCTCTGGTTCGGACAGCTGCAACAGGTCCTTTCCGTCAAAGACAATCTCACCGACGACGATCTTTCCCGGTGGCGCAATCAGTCGCATGATCGAGAGCGCGGTTATGGATTTGCCACAGCCCGACTCACCAACCAGTCCCAGTAATTCGCCG
>CAZVHN010000286.1:0-5287 GCA_964626895.1 uncultured Chloracidobacterium sp.
CCCTCGCTGCCGCCGGGATTGAAAGTGATTTTGGTCACAGCAGTTGACGGTTCACTACTCATTCCTGAGCGCCGTAGTCGGATCTAGTCCGGCGGCGCGCAGAGCTGGAAGCCACGAAGCTATGACGGCGATCAACAGGAAGAGCACCGATACGAAGACAAACGTAACGGGATCGGTAGGTTTGACCTCGACGAGCATACTCGTCAGAACGCGGGTAAGTGCAAGGGCTGCGAGCAGACCAATCGCAATCCCGAGCACGCTAAGGTAGAGTCCCTTCCCTACCATCAAACGAAAGATACGCGACGGCGCAGCGCCCAGAGCCATCCGTACTCCAATCTCGGCAGTTCGCTGTCGGACCGAAATCGCAAGCACACCATACAAACCGACGCCGCCGGAGGCGTGGGTACGTTCGCTGTACAAATCGCTAAATCGTCTGGCGCTGAGGTTACCGGCGTTTGCAGCCCGAGGAACGTGGAAATGATCCGCACCTCGAGCGCGCCGAACGTCATTCTTTCTGAGTTGCCCGCTTCTGTCACTACTATTTCGGCGAAATCTCTCGCCGCAAGTAGAACAACAAATCCGTCGACGGCGGTTCGATGCCGAGCTGGCGAATCATCCCGACGATTTGCCCGCGATGCAGCGTTGCATGATTGGCGACGTGCTGCATTTGATCGACGAGGCGCATTGAGCTCGGATCGCCACTCAGAAGCTTGAATGCCAGTTCGGCATCGAGTCGTTCTTCATCAAGCTCCGAGATAAACTGCGCCCGCCGATCAATCAAATCACGCCAACGTTCTTTCAGCATCGCAAGATCCGCACACGAATCAGTTGTCCACAACAACCATGCTTTGTCTTTAGCTGGTGATCGGCCATTCCATCTTTCCATCCAAATCCATTCCGCGCCGGCCATATGCAAAAGCGTGCCGAAGATGGATTTGTGACTGATGCCAACGTCGCGGCGCAGATTGTCGTCGGATAACTTCGCGGCAGCATCCATTGCCAGGTGGTTGGCCCACTCGGTGTAATGGAAGAGATGTCTGATGTCTGTTAAGTTCATCGCTGTCTCTGTTGTGTCCTGAACCACTCGACCTTATACCCTGAAAGCGATTACTAATTCCAGCCCCAAGGTTTGGCGAGCATAAGCGCCCGAAATACAGCGACGTTTTGTGCGTGACGCCTGGCTGTACTAACATGGCGCCCCACCAGATTTCACATCGTCAGTCCGGAGGCCACCCCCATGCTTGGCAGGAACAGCGTTGATCAGCACGAGAAGACTCGCGAGATGATGGTTCAAAAAGCTGGGTACACCTTTACTTTTCTGTCCGATCCAAAACTCGAGGCAATTCGCCGCTATGATCTGGTTCACGCCGAAGAGTTAGCAAGCGGCCGAGACATTGCGCGTCCGGCTGAGTTCCTGCTCGATCCGTTCGGAACGATCCGCTGGCGAATGGTGACTGAGAATTTTTCTGTACGCGCGCGGGCCGAACAGGTTCTCGAAGCCGCAAAGGCGCTGCCGTGAGTGACTTTTCTTGCGGCACAAACTAGGTCCGTGCACGACCTTCCTCGAATTCTGGGCGTGCTGATGGCGTTGGGTTGGCTGACCTCTTTGTCACCGCCGCTCGGAGCAAAGTATCCGTACCCCTACATCCTTGTAGCGGCCATCGGGGAAGGATTGCTGACTCTGTGGCTCCTCGTGATGGGCGTAAACGCCGAAGCGTGGAAGGAGCAGGCTGCCGCGAAGGGAGAATAGAAATCGCAACGCGGCATCCACGCTGATTCAATTACTTTCCCCCAAGGCCGCTGCCCTGAGAGATCTTCACTATGATAGATGGGGCTAAGATGGTGGCGGGACGTGTTGATACGAAACCAGACGAAGCGATACCTTGACGACCGCCAGGCCGGTAAATATTGGTTCATCTCGTTTCGTAAGATCAGGTAAGATGCCGGTTCCAGCGGACTTAAAATCCGTTGACCGCAAGGTCGTGCGGGTTCGACTCCCGCCCTCGGCACCATTCCTGGCTCTAGCCTGCCGTGTCGCCGAAGGCGTGCTAGGTGGGATCCGATCGTCAACGGCTTCGCAGAGCTTTGCGGGCTTATTGTTACCGCAGTACGAGGACATTCCCTACTCCTTCCAAATAGCTCCCAGTCCTACTTCCCACAGTCGTTTATTAAGCGACGGAATATCCTTGTCGAGAATTTCACTGGCCCTCGCTTTCAACGCAGACCATTCCATACTTAGTTGCTTCAGCCGGTCCAGCGACGGCTGATTCACTCTGGGAATATCGCTTTCTGTCTGGTTGATCAGAAACATGTAATTCGCTGTGAACTTATTCGGAAAGTTCTCAACATCGTCGTACGCCTTTGACTTACGCTGCACCATATCCTCATCCCAGGTCTTCATTTTCTTTGACAGCGCTTCACCTTCTTTCTTGACGGCGCTGAATTTATCGCCGGCGGGTAATGAACTGAGAAGCGATTCCAACTGTTGCTGTTTTTCGTACAGGCTGTTTACCATGCGGTGCATCGTCGTCAATTCAGTCTCCATACCCGACATGGTCTGATGATATTCCAGGTATGTTGCGGCGTTTGTAGGGTAGAGAGGATTGGCAAGTATCTCAGTCTCGGTTGAGACCGTCTGTTCACCCATTTTTACGGTGACACTGTATTTTCCTGGCGGTGCTTTATGTCCTGCGTAGCTGCTCTCAATATAGACGTTAGGCACGCCCGGCATGGTTGCGTAACGCATATCCCATACAAATCTGTTCAGCCCTCTAACTTTGGGCAAAAGCGGTTCTGGCTTTGGACCGCCATCGTATTTCTTGTATTTTTCATCAGCCTTTGAAGAAAAGCTGCGAACAGCATTTCCCGCCGCGTCTTTGATCTCCATCGAGATTTGGTCATCCTTTTTCAACTCGGGCAGTTGGTAGTAAACCACCACGCCGGTAGCGGGATTTACGCCCCTGAATTTGTTAGCCCCGGTAAACTCCTCATCCGACTTACCCGACTGATCCATCTCGCTGGATCCATTTACGAGGTAAGCATTCTCGGGTCGATAGATGGCGAAGGGAGCCGCGTCCTTTTTGTACTGACGAATGACACTCAAATCATCCAGAATCCAAAACGATCTTCCCGACGTGGAGGCGATCAGGTTCCCCTTGTGTGTCCGGAGATCAGTTATTGGAGTAACGGGCAAGTTCAATTGAAATGGCGACCAATCCTTTCCACCATTCCAGGACAGAAACAGACCGACTTCAGTACCTGCAAATAAAAGGTCCTTGCGCACCTCATCCTCGCGCACAACGCGGGTAAATGCATTGGCAGGTATGCCCTTGTCGATCTTTGTCCAGGTGTTTCCATAGTCTGTGGTTTTGTATAAACCCGGAGTGTGGTCGTTGAATTTATATCGGGTGGTGGCGATATAAGCAGTTGCTTTGTCGTGCGGGGACACTTCAATGGCATTGATCAAACATTCTGCCAAACCCTTCGGAGTTACGTTTTTCCAGTTGGCGCCGCCGTCTCGAGTCAGGTAGACAAGGCCGTCGTCACTGCCTGTCCAGATCACACCTTTTTCGTGAGCCGACTCCATGACGTAACTCAGCGTGCCATAATTTTCCGCGCCGACCGCTTCGTTTGTGTATGGCCCGCCGCCTTTGCCCTGTTTTTCCTTTTCGTTGCGCGTCAGGTCAGGTGAGACTTCCTTCCACGATCTACCCATATCACTTGTCTTCAGCAAGTATTGAGATCCATGGTAGAAAGTATTGGGTTGGTGTTTGCTCCAGATGATCGGAGCATTCCAGTTAAATCGATACTTCATGTCTTTCGCATCCATCCCAAGGTATTGAATGGGCGCAGCCATAACGCCTGTACCAGCTTTCGCGTTTATGTCGAGTACCTCTATCGTTCCCTGATAACTTCCACCCAATACAATTTTGGGGTCATCTGGATCAAAGGCGAGAAAAGCACTCTCACCGCCGGCAGAAGCCGTCCAGCTTGCGGTGGTAATCCCGCCGCTTGCTAACTCACGGCTGGCAATGGAAACAGATGTATTGTCCTGTTGACCTCCATAAATACGATAGGGAAACTGATTGTCCACGTTGATGCGATAGAACTGCGCAGTCGGCATGTTGCTTTGCGTGCTCCAGCTCTTTCCGTGGTCGAAAGTTATTGCGGAGCCGCCATCGTTGGAGATGATGAAGTTGTTGGGGTTGTCGGGGTTGATCCAGAGATCATGAAAATCACCGTGGGTGCCGGACAAGGTTTCCCATGTCTTACCGCCATCCGTTGAACGCAGTGCAGGGGCGCTCAGAACATAAATAGTGTTTTCATTTTTTGGATCAATGAACAGCTCAATGTAATACCAGGCTCTCTGCACCAACCTGTGGTCATTAGTAATACGGCTCCACTTCTTACCGGCATTATTCGAGACAAATAATCCACCGGCTTCTTTATCAGAATCGCTTTCGATCAGTGCATATACTTTTTCAGGATTCGAACGGCTTACGGCGATCGACATCTTGCCCATTTCTTCCGGCAAACCGTCTTTTAGTTTTTCCCACGTATCGCCTTCATCGGTGGATTTATGCAAACCGCTGCCCGGACCGCCACTCGTCACCTTCCAGGGAAGCCGGCCGTGTTCCCACATCGCTGCATAGAGTATTCGTGGATTAGTCATGTCCATTGATAGTTCCGCTGCGCCGGTCTTATCGTCTACAAACAAAACGCTCTTCCAACTCGCTCCGCCGTCGATGGATTTATAGACACCTCTTTGCTGTGAGTGACTGTATAAGGCGCCCTGTGCCGCGACCAGCACTATCCTGGGATCCTTGGGATCGATGACGATCCGTGAGATGTGCTGAGTTAACTCCAAGCCAATCCTCTTCCATGTCTTTCCAGCATCAGTTGACTTATATACGCCGTCCCCATGGTGGGTCATCACACCCCGAACTGCATGTTCTCCCATACCCACATAGACGACATTCGGATCGCTTTCGGCAACAGCCACAGCACCGACGGAACCTGTCTTAAAAAAACCATCGGAGACATTCCGCCAGGTGATGCCCATGTCATCTGTTTTCCAAAGACCGCCACCGGTGGTCCCCATATAGTAAGTCTTGGGATCGCCCACCACTCCGCAGCCGGCAACTGAACGCCCGCCACGGAACGGACCGATGGATCGCCATTTAACTGTCTTGAAAATGCTGTTGTAATCATCCGCGCCCGCGGTTTGTGGAACTTGCGCGGACAGATGGCCCACAAGGAAGCAGGAAACAAATATTGCTAGTAGGTG
>CAZVHN010000287.1:0-6809 GCA_964626895.1 uncultured Chloracidobacterium sp.
TGACCCGGGTTCAATTAGAACCAAAACGGGAGTTCTAACTAAACTTCGTGTTGTTTTAGTCGATCGTATTGGTTCTCTCGTTTGGTTGCGGCCTAAGCCGCGCTGTGGAATCGGCGTAATCTGCGGATTAGTATGAGCTTCGTCATTTGAAGTCGCTCAACAACACAACATCGCTCGTAGCGGCGCGGCGCATGTAGGCGGACCATTGACCGTCCGGTGACCAGGCAAGAGATATCAACTGCCCGGCTTTGTAATTAGTCAATTGCGTCGGCGCATCACCGTTCAGAGGTTGCAGCCAGATATTCGACGCCCCATTCTCGTTGACGATATACGCCAGCGCCTGTCCGTCAGGTGTCCAGCGAAAAAGGCGAGCGCCGACCGTTGCGGGAAAGGGGAATTTCCTTACTGTTGCGCCGCGCTCAAACGGGCGCACAGCCACTCCCCAGCCTTTTTCATCCAGGTAGACGTAGGCCAGCAGTCGGCCATCGGGCGAAGCAACAGGCCACAACGCCAAACTTTCCGTGAGCCGCTCAGGCTCACCCCCCATGGCCGGGACACGCCAAATGCTGGGTTCATCCGGGCCGATGCCCTGTTGATAAACCACCCACTGGCCGTCTGGCGTAACCTCGGGCCGAGTCTGGCTACGGCCCTGAGTCAATTGCGCCAGATGGTGGCCGTCAATGTCCATCCGCCAGATGTTGAACGTGCCGGCGCGGTCTGAACCGAAAAAGATGTAGCGACCGTCGGCCGAAACCGCTGGGAAGAGATCGTTGTGCGAGTCGACGGTCAATTGCTTCTGCTCGCTCCCGTCTTTGTTCATCATCCAAATGTCCCAATTGCCGCTGGCGCGTGAGCAATAAACCAGCCTGTTGTCAGGCGTCCAGGCAACGCGTTCGCGTTCGATGCCGACCTCGGAAAATATCTCTTTCGTCTCGTTCGCAGCATCCGAGCCGGCGGGATTTCCTTTGCTGTGCGGCGCCACCGAGATTGAGAAGGCTCCCTGAATTTGCACGGCAGCCAAAGTCTTTCCGTCAGCGGTCAGGCTTACGCTGTCGTAGTCGTGCAAGTCATTCGTGATCTTGCGTGCTGCTCCGTCAGGGTAAGAGACAAACCAGAGTTGGCGCGGCGCATCCATTTGTTCGCGCGCTGAAATCACCAGTCCACTGCCGTCACCCAACCACGCCACGCGCCCTATTTCCAGCCAGCCTTGGACGGTTAGCTGCCGTTCTGTTTTTTCTTGCACGTTGGCGACAAACACACCCACGTGCCGGCCGTCCCCTTCCACCGAGCCACTGGCCCCGTAGGCGATGAACTTGCCATCCGGCGACCAGGCAGGCCCGCCGGGGAAGGCAGCAACAAACTCCGGCTTTCGACGCTTAGCTAAAGTCTGGACTCCACCACCGTCAGCATCGGCCATCTTTACATACACTTCGCCTTTGGATGATGAAGAGAAAACGTAAGCGAAGCGGTCACCTGCCGGAGAAAAGCTGATCGGAGTATCAACCCAGGTGGGCAACTTGCGTGCGGTGCCACCCAAGACAGGTAGCTGAAAAAGGCCGGCATCAGATTCGTTGCGTACCCACGAGACGTAGTAGATGAAGTTGCTGTCGTTTGAGAAAGTAAGGCCCCAATACTCCACCAACGCGGGCGGAGTCAGGCGAACGCTGCTCGTTTTCGCTGCTACCTGTCGCAGCCAGAGGCTCTGCAAACCACCTTCATCCAGCACAGTAGCAACGTACTTCCCGTCGGGCGAAATCGCCGCAGTCAGGATGTTGCCGGAAGAAGTGAATCGGCTCACCTGCATGGTCTGAAAGGCACGGCGCGTTTCGTCAGCAGGGGTTCTCGATTTGAAGAACTCGCGCCAGCCAAAAGCGCCGCCTGCGATCAGCAGTAAGCCGGCAGCCACGATGAGAAGAGACACGGCTACACGGGGGCGCGCAGACGCGGGTGGAAGAGACGCGGAGACACGGGGACGCGGAGACGCGGTGATGTCTAGCCAATCGCTTGCCTGTGTCAGTGTCTCCGTATCCCCGCGTCTCCGCGTCTCCCCGTCCCCGTGTCTCCGCGTCTCCCCGTCCCCGCGTCTCCGCGTCTCCCATTCCCCCCGTCCCTCAGTCTCTTCTGTCTCCTCTTCCTCTTCGGTGACGATGCGGGTGAAGGTGCGCTTCTGCGCAATCAGTTCCCGCTGTTCAACAACCACGCGCACCTCGGCAACAAAACGATAACCGCGTTTGGGCACGGTCTCGATATAGAGGTGGCTTTGGCGGCTTTCGCCAAGCGCGTTACGCAGCGCCCAAATGTTATTGGTCAGGTTGGCCTCTTCGACGAAACTGTCGGGCCAGAGCGCCTGCATCAAGTCTTCTTTCCCTACCAGATGTCCGCTGCGTTTCACGAGCACCAGCAGCGTCTCAAAAGCCTTGGGTGTGAGCGGCACGGGCTGGCCCTCGCGCAGCAGTTGGCGCTCTGCTGTGTCGAGCTGAAAGGGACCAAATTCGTATAACTGGCTGTGATCTTCGCTCACAAAACGCCTCTAAGAACTTTTAGATATTTTTCAGAGAAGATTGTTAAGACATTCTGACTCCTGCCGAATAAAGTCCGCGTCCCGGCGGGAAAACCTTTGGCGGTATTGGGGAACTGAATCCGTTGTGTAGCGCATTCTAGTCTGCTTTGCGGAGACAAGACAACAGATGTTGGGAGCCGGGATTGCAAATCAAGAGTCGGTATAACCTGAGTCAACGACCAGGGAGGACATGCCTTATGGAAGACCAAATACTTGAGTTGAAGATTCAATTCGCACGCTTGGAGAAAGAACTGGAAGCGGTCCGCCTGGAGGTTGCGGTTTTGAGAGAGCAGCGGCGCCCCCGAAGATCGATTCGCACTCTATCCGCCGTCGCCGTGGTTTTGGCAGTTCTCGCCGTTGCGGGAGTCGCAGGCATCGACATCGGGCAGACTCAGACCAGTTCCAAGACCACGAAACTACAGGCGCCCTTCGAGGTCGTCGATGGCAATGGGAAACCCATCCTTCGCGTAGTAGACGGCGAGAAGAAGTTCAGAGGACTCCTTGCCATGGGCTCGCAAGGCACGCCCGTGGGCTCGATTGGCGAGCACAGTGGGTCCAACTCAGGAGCGGTTTCAGTGCTCGGGGAAGAGGGACAGGGCTATGCAGAGCTTAGCATCGCCGACGACATCGGGGTGGTCGTGATCGGGTCTTCGCCGGCCCGCCCACCACTCGGCTATTTTGGATCGGCGAATGCCGTCAACAAGCTGCCGGGCGTGGGAGAAAAATCGGTCCAGCGCGAGGGCGTCGCCTTGAGACTGCAGGAGGAGGACGGGACCGCTGTCGCGGAGTTGTCAAACAGCCCGGGCGAGGACGCTGGCATGTCTTTGAAGATCCGCAGCAAGGAAGGCAAGGTGGTGGCTGGCTTGGGTGTCAATCCCGACGGTGGCGGAGGTGGAGCATTGAAGATCGCCGATACGAAAGGCGTCGTGCTTGCCAGCATAGTGGCGACGCAGAAAGCCGGTAGGGTGAACGTGTTTGAGTCCGCCGGCGGCACGGCCGTCGCCGACATGGGCGCCGAAGACGACGGACGAGGCTTTGTCAGGGTCGGCAGCACTAAACAGAGCGAAGCCGCCTCGTTAAGTGTGGGAACCGCTAACGGCGGCATTGTCCAAGTGCGCAACCCCGCAGGTTTTGGGGTCATTCTGGGCATTTCAGGGGAGAACCCGAAAGGCGACATCTGTGCCGTCGGCAAGAAGGGCCAGGTGTGTTTCAGCACCCTGTGTGCTAAGAACTTCATGCCCTACTGGTAACTTACCGATGTTCAATTAGCTTACTGCGGGAGTCCAGGTGAAGACCAAGAGACGCACTGAGATAACGATTGAAACGCATCAGTCGCTGGTCGTGCGCAGCTCGCGCAGACTTGTCGGTGCACGGTGCGCAGAATGTGCGGACCACTCCTGGCTGGTCTCGCCGGAAGAAGCGGCGGCGCTAGCCGGTGTCAACCTGCGCACCATCTTTCACTGGGTTGAAGCGAACCACGTTCATTTCGCGGAAACGCCTGCGGGTTTGGTCCTGGTTTGTCTGAACTCATTGCCGGAGGGGCAGTAGAAGTTGGATCAAATGAGCATGAGGCTCCACAGGGCAAGCCTGTTGTATCCCGAAGAGTTTCGACAGGGGCTCGTGCGGGAGCGCTCGCTTCGGTTTTTGAGAGAAGGAGTTGTCTTATGATGCACAGTCATAGACGGGAGTATCAGCTTAAACGAATCACCCGCCTCGCACTCGCGCTAGTCGCGGTCACGCTGTTAGGTTCGCTCACTTTGCCGCGCCTGGTGACAGCGGGATTCAAGTCAATGCGCTCCCTCACTAGCTTGCATGCAATGGCAATGGGGCAAACACCGGAGACCCAACAGCAAACTTCCGCGGTCAACCTCAATGCTCCAGTGCCTGGCTGCGTGCAACCGCCTTCGGGCCTGGTCAGTTGGTGGCCGTTTGATGGCAACGGCCTGGATTTCTACACCAACCATAATGCTGGGCTGGGTGGCAATCCAGCGTTTGTGCCCGGCCAGGTTGCTCAGGCGTTGAATTTCGATAACGTGGATGACAGCACGCTAGTAATTGGCGGTTCCGCGAGTAGTCTAAACGTTGGCGCGGGCGATGGGTTTACGATCGATCTGTGGGTCAACCCGTCTGATCTCTCTGTGCAGCGCCCGCTGGTCGAGTGGAACAACAGTTCTGGCAGCTTCGGAGTGCACCTTTGGCAGTCAGTCGGCGCGCAAGGAAACCTCTTCGCGAATATCGTGGATACAAACGGAGCGAGTCATATCATTTCTTCCGCTCCAGGAGACCTTCAGCAAGGCATCTATCAGCACGTCGCGCTTGTATATGAAAAATCGCTCAGTGTTGCCATTCTGTATGTCAACGGCAATATTGTCGCCGCTGAGGTCTTTGGAGGAGCAGTTTTTACCCCGCAGACGAGCTTTGACTTGTGGTTCGGGTTTCGCCCTACAGGCCCGGGCGCAGGTACGCGCTTCGTTGGGCAGATGGATGAGATCGACATTCTCAATCGCGCTCTGTCCCAATCAGAGATTCAAGCCATCCACAATGCCGGCAGCGCGGGCAAGTGCAAGACACGTTACGTAACCAACACTAACAATAGCGGCGCCGGCTCGCTGCGTCAGACGATGACGGACAGCAATAATTATGGCGCCCTGAACACGATTGCCTTCAATATTCCCGGCAGCGGAGTCCACACTATCAGCCCAGCATCAGCTTTGCCGAATATCACCGGCCCGGTGACGATTGACGGCACAACGCAACCGGGCTTTGCCGGCACGCCCCTCATTGAATTGAACGGAACGAACGCAGGCCCTGATTCGCGTGGTTTAGCTGTCGCCTCGCCTAGCGCCGTCACCATAAAAGGTTTGGCTATCAATAGCTTTGCATTTCAAGGGATCGGGCTCTTCAGCGATAGGAACTTTATTGTTGGTAACTACATTGGAACCGACCCTTCCGGAAACATTGCTCGCCCTAATTTCGGGGGGGTTTATGCGAATTCAAGTAACAACACTATCGGTGGCGTTACGGCAGGAGATCGCAACGTCATTTCAGGCAATTTTAATCAGGGCATTCGTGCAGATCGAAGTTCAAACTTGATCCAAGGTAACTATATCGGCACTAATGCTTCTGGGACGGGGATTCTGGGCAACTCTACAGGTGTAGAGTTGATCGCCAACAACCACATTATCGGCGGCACAACCGCCGAAGCGCGCAACATCATTTCCGGTAACCGCAGAGACGGGATCACTATCGACATCAATAGTGCGAACAATCTAGTGCAAGGCAACTTTATTGGCACAGATGTTACCGGCACGCTTGATCTCGGCAATGGTCAAACCGGCATTGCTCACGCTGGCGGCAGCAACACCTCCATCGGTGGCACGACTGCCGGAGCGCGCAACCTCATTTCCGGCAACGGCGGCGACGGCATCTTCATTGGTGCGTCAGGGAACTTTGTTCAAGGCAACTTTATCGGCACTGACATCACAGGCACGCAGGCAATCGGCAATTCGAGTGAAGGCATAGGCATCACCGGCAGCAATAATCAGATTGGCGGCACGACAGTGGACGCGCGCAACGTCATCTCCGGGAACTTTCAGCAAGGCATAGAGATCAACGGCAGCGTCGCGACACAAAACCTCATTCGAGGCAACTACATCGGCACGAACGCCGCCGGAACTGCCGCCCTCGGCAATGGGCTGGAAGGTGTGCTGCTAACTAACGGCGCGTCCAACAACACCGTAGGCCTCGACGTCAGCGGCGCCGGCGCAGGGAACACGGTCGCCTTTAACAGTGGCATTGGAGTGAGGGTGGAAGGCTCTGGTTCCAGCAGAAATGGTATTCGAGGCAATTCGATCTTCTTGAATGCTGGGTTGGGAATTGATCTCGCTGGTGGTACAGAGAATCCTTTCGGAGTCACCGCGAACGATTCGGGCGACGGCGATACGGGCGCGAATAACTTGCAAAACTTTCCCATACTGACCTCAGCCATTTCTTCCGGCGGCAACACCACCATTCAAGGCACACTCAACAGCACACCTGGTCAATCATTCCGCATCGAACTCTTCGCCAACAGCGCCTGCGACCCGAGCGGCCACGGTGAAGGACAGACCTTCCTCGGCTCGACAAACGTTAATCAAACCGACGGCATGGGCAACGGCAGCTTTTCGCTCACAGTCCCGACCGCTTCCCTCACTGGCTCCTTCATTACCGCGACCGCCACCGATGTCAACGGCAACACCTCCGAGTTCTC
>CAZVHN010000288.1:0-2547 GCA_964626895.1 uncultured Chloracidobacterium sp.
ATATCCAGGGCCAGGCGGTTAGCGCCTTCCGGCAAGTTAAAAGAGTCTACTGCGCTTCCGTAGAGGCTCACGATGGTGACGTCATGTTGCCGGCGCAGAAATCCCTCGCTGAGCAGAACCACCGAGCGTTCTGCTCCACCAGCGGCTAGCGAGGGCGTGACCATTGTGATTCTCAATCTTCGATCCAGCGGAAACGGTTCGGGGTTTCGACGCTACGCGTCGAAAATGCTCATCGGGCATTTCCAATCTTAATCTGCGGACCAGTACGTCAGATCTCGGTTCAGCAACTCGCTAAGTCGCTCGATCTCGGGCGCGAACTCTCTCTGCAATTGTTGCCGCAACTCCGCTGGTAAAGGCGGACGGGCCTCGTAGCCCGTGTTCAATTGCTGTGCCTTCGCGAAGAGTCTATGTCGCAGCGCGGGGGTCGTCAAAGGTCTCACAAGTTTTCCCAGCAACCGCGGTGGTTGATTCAGAATGGATTGCGCGGCCTTGCTGCGCAGCTTCTTGTTTGGATTGACGACGCGAATCGCGGGGACCACGTTCTGGTCCACGTTCAGAAACTGAAATGCCTCGCGGCAGATACGCGCTGGGTCCCGTTTGAAGTCGTCATAGATGATCACTTTCACATTGTCCGGCCCGAAAGCCTTGAGGTATCTGCCAACCTGGTCTCTGTACCGCGCGACTTCTCGATAGAAGAGGCGTTCAACCGCGGGCACGCCTTTGGGCAAACGTTGCCCTCTCTTTCGATCCTCTTCAGCGTGCAAAGCTCCGGCAAAATCCACGATCTCTTCGGTGCCGTTGTAAAGATGTTGGGAGTACAGCGAGTAAAGCATATCGACGGGATTGCGTAACATGATGATCACGCTGGCGTGGGGACAGAAGGTTTTGATTTCCGTGGCCGCGCGTTTTGAGAAGAGATACCAGACGGAGGCTTCACCAACACGTTTTTCTTCGTGTGCGCCGGCAAACAACGACAAGTACTCATCGAGGTCACGAACGTAAGTAGGAGAGTAAAGGTCAGTGCCAAAGTGATGAAGCTCTTTTCTCTCCGGCACAAAGATCTCCGGGTGCGCTTCGAGGCAGCGGTACAACGCCGTAGTACCGCACTTCGGCGCGCCCACCATGAAGAAATCGGGTTTTCTCATCTTATTGGTTGCTGTCTGCTATTCTAAACGAAATGACAAACGCCGTCTCCGCCATCTCGAATTCCAGGGACCAGGAGAGTACGCCCGTGCAGTCGCCTGCGAACGCGCGCCTGGATCTGACGTCGGTGACTGGGTTGGCGCTGGCGGTTCGACTGGCGTGGATCTGGTTCGGCGCGTGGGTTGCGGGCGACAGTGCCTGGTACCTCAACGTGGCCCGCAACCTGGTCTTCAGTCACGTGTTTGGTACCGGTACCGAAGGGACTAATCTGGCTCCCACCGCCTTTCGCCCGCCACTATACTCGGCTGTTATTGCTTTGCTGTGGTTCGGAGACTCGGTGCCGATTAATGCCGTGCTGTTACTGCAAGCAGTTTTGGGAACGGCAACGGTTACGCTTGTTTATTTGATCGCCCGCGATCAGTTCCCTCGTGGCATTGCCCTGTTGGCAGCTACCGGAATGGCTGTGGCGCCGATGACCGGTCACTTCACGGCGGTGATCCTGAACGAAACATTGTTCACGTTTCTACTGACGTTGGGCGTCTACTGGTGGGGACGTGAGCGTTACGTGGCGACGGGCCTGGTGTTTGGTTTGGCGGCGCTCACGAAGGTCGCCCTACTACCATTCGTCGTTCTGTTACCGCTTCTCACTCTGCTCCGACCCTGGCGCGCATGCCGGCGCGACTATATAAAAATCTCGCTGCTGGTCTTTGCGGTCGTTTCAATTTGGACGGTCCGCAACGCTATAGAGTTCCACCGGTTTATTCCGGTAGCGGCGGGAGGCTATGGCACGAATCTATTTTTGGGCTCGTTGAAAACCAGCGAGGCTGACGACGTGATAAAGCGAAAAGCCTTGCTCAGCAGGGTCGATGAAGCGGGAGGGCGCCAAAGCGATGAGACAGCGTTCGATCGGGTGCGGCTCCGTGCGGCGCTCGGTCGCATCGCAGAAAATCCCCGGCGCTGGCTGGTCGCACGGGCGCAGCAGTATCCCCGATTGTTTATCGACAGCGGCAGCTACATGTTTCGTAACGACGGCACTCCTCTTAGATCAACAATTCGAGAAGGTCTGATCGGCCAGGCTCTGGTGAGGATCCTGTTTGTCTTGAGCAATGTGCTGGTCTTCATCTTTGCGCTGGTTGGGATCATTGCGGAAGGGCGCGGATTTGTCAGGCTAGGTCACCTCACTTTGTTTCCGATCTTTCTGATGATGATTTCTCTGCCCTTCTGGATCGAACCGCGTTATGGATTGCCGATGATGCCGATGGTGGCAATTCTCAGCGCTGTGGGGTTTGCTCGAAGCTGCGAGTTTTTGACCCGCACTTTGCGTAGCGCCACACCGGCAATGTCCGACGAACTTTAGTTTGTCGCTGGTTGCCGCACGGAGTCTTCTTTCGACTGGACGCGACA
>CAZVHN010000289.1:0-5897 GCA_964626895.1 uncultured Chloracidobacterium sp.
GATAGTCCAAGGGGAGGTCTTTGAGATTACGATAGTAGGAGTCCTGTTGTATGAAAACAACTTCGCTCGCACTGACCGATTCCAGGATGCGGTTGGCCACCGTCGTTTTGCCCGACCCGGTACCCCCGCTAATGCCAATTATCATGCTACTGCTTTTCCTTAATCCATTCTGGCGTCTTAGCTAATACAAACAAGAATTCGGCCACAGATGAACGCGGATGTCTACAGATCTGAAAAAACCTTAAGCAAAACTGTTAGAGTTCTTGTTCTGATCCGCGTTTACCTGCGTAAATCCGTGGCTAATTCTTTCCGAGTTAAGTGAGTCGGCCGATGACGCGACGCAGCAGTAGGGTGAAAGTGGCTCTCACCCTGTTCCCGATCTCCATTACTTCCTCGTGGTTGATTGGCCGATTGCTAATTCCCGCAGCCATGTTCGTAATGCACGAAATGCCCAGGACGCTCATCCCCATCTGCCGAGCAACAATTGCTTCGGGAACAGTGCTCATGCCAATGGCGTCGGCACCGAAGGCGCGCAACATGTGAATTTCGGCCGGCGTCTCGTAACTTGGACCGGAAAGAGCGGCATAGATGCCACGTCTTACTTCGATCCCCAACACACTTGCTTCTTCGACTACGGTTTCCTGGAGCGCGCGAGAATAGACTTCAGTCATGTCAGGAAACCGGGGCCCAAAGCGCTCGTCGTTAGGACCGAGCAATGGATTCACTCCCATCAAGTTCAGATGATCGCTGATTATCATCAGCGCGCCCTCGCTCAATTGAACGTTGATGCCCCCCGCGGCGTTGGTCAACAACAGCGTCTCTATTCCCAGCAGCTTGAAAGTTCGAATCGGGAAGGTAACTTCCTCCAGCGAGTAGCCCTCGTAAAAGTGCACTCGTCCCTGCATGGCAACGACTGGAACCCGTCCAACCTTGCCGATAACCAGACTGCCGGCGTGTCCGGCAACCGTGGAAGCCGCGAACCCCGGAATCTCCGTGTAGGGAATGCGCACCGCTTCTTCAAACTCGTCTGCGAAGCCTCCAAGTCCGCTACCCAGAACTACTGCTATCTTCGCCTTTAAAGCAGTCCGCGCCTGAATAGTGCGAGCCGCGTGCTCTGCTCGCGCATAAAGACCGGAAGCTGCTGAACCTTCAAACATTATTTTTCTTAGCTTAGCGAAATCGTCGCGATAAGTCTCGCAGGCAAGCCTAGCCCGCATTATTCATGAACTGCGGTGTTGTTCAATCAGCTTGCGGCAGCAGTCGACAGCATAAAGCCTGGGGCGGTAAGCCCCAGGTCACCGCAAACAAAGAGTCCTAAGCCTGCGAAGCAGGCGACAGCGAGGACTAAATTCGCGCTTGTCTCAAACATAACGCGCTGCCGCCCGTTGCACGGGCTGATACTCATCTTCGTTACTTTCCTGGGGCTCACGCCCCAGGCTTCATGCTGTCGCCTGCTTACGCAGGCTGGAATGACATAAAGGTTCACGAATAATCCGGGCTAGGGAGGCGAACCTATCAGACTACTGACGACTGGTAGTGTCATAGCTTAGGTTTTAACCCCCGCAACAGATGGCAGTCATAGATAAGAACGATCCACGAAACCACGCCAAATGGCACGAAGCAACTTTCGTGTTCGTTCGTGTAATTTCGTGGATCGCTTTTACGAATCGATTTCTCAAACTATGACACTACCTGACGAGTCCGTCGCTGGTCTATCGCTCCTTTTGATAAGGGATGCCGAGCGCTTTGGGAGGCCGGGATGAGCCAATGAACCCTGCCAGGACAATAATGGTCAGCAGGTAGGGCACCATATGTATGAATTGAACGGGGATGTCTTCGCCCGAGGGGAGTTTGACGACTCCCTGCATCTGGATCGTCACCGCTTCCGTCAAACCGAACAACAAACACGCAAGCATAGTTTGCACAGGTCGCCACTTCCCGAAGATCAACGCCGCCAGCGCGATGAAACCTCTGCCTGAAGTCATGTTGCGAGTAAACAGCGACGACTGACCAATCGAAAGATATGCGCCACCGATGCCGGCGAGTATTCCTGACAACAACACACCCGCGTACCTCATGCGCGCTACGGGCACGCCGGCAGCATCAGCCGCCTCCGGGTTTTCACCAACAGAGCGCAGTCGCAGGCCGAAGGGAGTTTTGTACAGGACGTACCACGCGATAGGTACCAAAGCGAAGGCAATCACAATGGGCGTCCAGGGTATCAACTGCTCCTTGGGAATCTGGGGAGTCGAACCTGACGAAAGGAAAAATGCGCCACTAAGGAAACCCGGCACGCCAATCATCAAGATGTTGATGGCCGTCCCGGTTACGACTTGATCGGCGCGGTAGCGGATGCAGGCGATCGCGTGGATCGCGGCGATCACCATCCCAGCGCCCATCCCAGCCAGCAGTCCGACAAAAGGACTGCCGACCGCATAAGTGACTGCCGCGGCGGTGAATGCGCCGGCCAGCATCATCCCTTCGAGAGCTATGTTGATGACGCCCGAGCGCTCAGAAAACATTCCTCCCAAGGCGGCAAGAATTAGAGGAGTGGTCAGCCGAATGGTTGACCAGATCAGCGATATTGTGAAGATTTCAGCCATGATTTCTCCTCCACATTACTTCGCTCAACTGGAGCGCGGGCATCACGGGGTCCCCGGCGGGGCACTCCCGCTGGGGTGCCATGTTGCCAGCAATGAGCGCGTAGCGCGAACAAACCTTATCCACACCCAACTTAGGATGTTATCGCGTCTTTCAGTCAATGGTGAGCTACTTCTCGTTATCGTGCGCAGTGGAAACTGCCTGGGCTGATAGCTATCTAAACTTTCGCTTGCGCTGCGCTCGCTCATTGCGGGCAAGATGCCCGCGCTCCATGGATGCCCGCGCTCCCTGCTTCAGACCTTTGAGCGCTTTAGCAAACCAAACTTCGCAAACGGACCACGGAAGAATGCTTCCGCTGCCACAAACAGAATTATCGTGCCTTGCAACACTTGCACAATGTCCTTGGTCACATGTTCGGTGAAGGCGTCGACGGGAATGCCGCCGCGCTGAAGAATCGCAAAGAGCAGCGCCGATATGATTACACCCACGGGGTGGTTCCGACCGAGCAGCGCCACGGCAATCCCAGTGAAGCCGTAGTTATCAGAGAAGCCATCGTAGTAGCGATAACGATAACCAAGCACTTCATTGATACCAACCATTCCCGCGAGAGCTCCGGAGATCGTCATGGCCACGATGATCTGCTTGCGGACCGAGATGCCACCATACTCGGCGGCACTGGGATTTGTGCCCGTGGCCCGCAGTTCGTAGCCCCATTTCGTTCGCCATAGAAAAAGATAGACCAGCCCGCAGCAAATCAGCGCCAGCACAAACGCGAGGTTCAAAGGAATGAACTCAGGGAAACCGGGGATAAATTTACCAAGGCGCGCTATGTGTGCGGCTTCCCCGATCGGCACCGTCTGCATGATGGGATCGCCCGGCGCCTTGTAGTGGTATTGAGTGAAGTAACTCATGAGGGCAACCGCGATGAAGTTCAACATGATCGTGTTGATAACTTCATGCGATCCGAACCTCGCCTTCAAGACCCCGGGAATCGCTCCCCAGACTCCGCCGCCCACGATAGCGGCCATGAAACAGAGTGGAATCAAAAGCCATGGGGATAGGTTGGCGAAGGTAATTCCCACCCACGCTGTAGCAAATGCCGCGATGTAGAGTTGGCCTTCGGCGCCGATATTGAGCAGGCCGCAACGAAAAGCAACCAAGACGGCCAGGCCGGTGAAAATAAGTGGCGTGGCGTAGAAAAGCGTGTAGCCGATGCCCACAGGCCAAGAGAACGCGCTACCGAAAAGCAGTCCGTAAGCCTGCAACGGATTATCACCAATAATGAGGATCAGGATCCCACCGATGATGAAAGCGGCGACGACGGCGATTAAGGGAAAGAGCAGTTCACGGAAAAGAGACATTTTTGATTTTAGATTTTTGAATTTTGATTTTGTGTCTTTAGAGCTGAAGCACCTCCGTCAAACCCTTTCTATTCGTGAACCCACTCGATTGTTGGAATGAGGTCAGTACCGAAACGCGGTAGCGTCGGGTCAACGATTCGTCACCACTCATCGTTGTCTGTCGCACACCGTTGACCCGACGCTACCGCGTTTCGGTACTGACCTCATTGCACGCTGGAGTACGCCAGGTTCACGTTTCAGAGAATCGCAATCGAAAATCAAAAATTAGAAATCAAAAATCTCCTTAGTGTCCTCGTGTCATCAGCAGGCCGATCTCTTCGATGGTCGCGATCTTGGGGTCAACTTCACCAACGATGCGGCCCTCGTGAATGACCAGTAAACGATCGGAGAGTGACGTCACCTCTTCAAGCTCGGCTGACACTAGTAGCACCGCGCAGCCCGAGTCACGCAGGCCAACGAGCTTGCGATGAATAAACTCGATGGCCCCGATATCAACGCCTCGAGTGGGCTGCGAGACCAGCAAGAGCTTCGGATCAACTTTGAACTCTCTGCCGATGATCAGTTTTTGCTGGTTGCCGCCGGAGAGGGCACGCGCGGGCAGATCCGGATTCGCCGGGCGGACATCGAAGCCCTCGATGATGTCCTTTGCGCGTCTGCGAATAGCGCCGTGGTCCAGGAAAGTGCCGGCGTAAGCAACGATAGGAGGGCGATAATGAACGCCGAGAATCGAATTCTCCGCGAGATCGAATTCGAGCAGCAAACCACGTCGATGTCGATCCTCCGGGATATGAGCAATCCCCAACTCTCGCCGCAGTCGCGCACCTTCCCGCGTGATGTCCCGATCTTCAATTCGGATCTCACCGGAAAGCTGCGAGGGGCTTAGTAGTCCGGCAAGAGCTTCCATGAGCTCCGTTTGGCCGTTCCCCTCAACCCCAGCGATGCCCAAAATCTCGCCTTTGCGAACTTCAAACGAAACGTCCTTGACCGGCTTCGCTCCGCCTCTGGCCGTGACTGAGAGGTTCCGAACACTCAATTCCGCACTTTCTGTTTTGGCCGGCGTCTTTTCGACGCGTAAGAGTACTTCACGACCCACCATCAATCGCGCCAATTCGGCGGCGTTGGTTTCTCCTGTCTGTAAGCGACCCACAACACGACCGTCGCGCATCACGGTAACCTCATCCGAAATTGCGAGAACCTCAGTCAGCTTGTGGGTGATTATTACTACCGTCTTTCCCTGCTCACGCATTCTTCGCAGGATGGAGAAGAACTCTTCGACTTCCTGTGGAGTCAGCACCGCTGTGGGTTCGTCAAGGATCAGCAGGCGCGCGTGACGATAAAGCGCTTTCATAAGTTCGACGCGCTGTTGCTGGCCAACCGACAGTTGCTCAATCACAGCGCCCGGGTTAACGGCCAGCTTGAATTCTTCGGAGAGCCGACGAATCTCAACACTTGCTTTGGCAAGATCAAGCGCAACTGCACTGCCGGGTTCAGCGCCCAGCACGATGTTCTCGGCCACAGTCATCGTGTCGACCAGCATAAAGTGCTGGTGGACCATACCAATTCCCAGCGCGATGGCATCGTGAGGGGTTTCGATGCCGTGCACATGGCCGTCAACCAGGATTTCACCTTCATCCGCTTTGTAAAACCCATAAGCGATGCGCATCGCGGTGGATTTACCCGCGCCGTTTTCACCCACGATGGCATGAATCGTCCCCGGCTTAACGACGATGTTAACCTTGTCGTTCGCGACAACCTGACCGAAGCGTTTGGTTATGTTTCGGAGCTCAAGCATATGCTGGGAGCGCAGGCGTCTCGCCTGCAATGAGCGCGAAGCGCGAATTCATGGGACAGCATTTACCGGTAACGGTCTGTCTGGGCTTCGGCACATCATCCCGGAGGGATTTAAGTTAATAGCCGTGGGCGAGCGTTGCGCGA
>CAZVHN010000290.1:0-4989 GCA_964626895.1 uncultured Chloracidobacterium sp.
GATCACAATCGCACCTCGATCAGCGACCTCGGCGACTGCGTGGGCAATGCCGATCGTTCCTTCGTTGAATGGCGGTTCCTCGAAAACACCCATGGGCCCGTTCCAAATAATCGTGCGTGCGTCGCGTAAGGCGTTTGAGAAATGCGAAACTGTCTCGACTCCGATGTCCATGCCCGCATGGCCGAGGTTAGTGAATTCTATCGGAATCGTCTTGGCGATGATCTTCTCGCCCTTCACCGGTTCATAGCTATCAACTACCTGATGGTCGGTTGGCAGCAGCAGCTCGATTCCCTTCTCCTCCGCACGCTTCTTGACTTCGAGCGCGGTTTGCAGCATATCGTCTTCGACGAGCGACTTACCCACGGTAAAGCCCTCGGCCTTTAAGAAAGTGTAGGCCATTGCGCCGCCTATCAAAAGCTTGTCGACGCCCCGATCAACCAGTGCATTGATGACGGGAATCTTGTCTGAAACTTTTGCTCCGCCGAGAATTGCCACGAACGGATGCGCTGGATTCGTGATGACCCGGCCCAGATAATCCAACTCTTTCTGCATCAAGAGCCCAGCCGCCGCCTTCGGAACGTATCTTGTGATTCCTACTGTAGAAGCATGTGCCCGATGTGCGGCGCCGAATGCGTCGTTGACGTAAACATCACAGAGACTTGCAAGTTGCTGGGCGAAGGCGGGATCGTTCTTCCCCTCTTCCTTGTGAAAGCGTAGATTCTCAAGTAAGAGCAAGTCGCCATTCTGCAACGCTGCGACTTTAGATTCAGCTTCGTTGCCAACACAGTCATTGGCAAAAACAACAGGCTTGCCGACTAAACTCGAGAGATGTTCGGCCACCGGAGCAAGGCTGTATTTTTCCACGCGCTCACCCTTCGGCCGTCCCAGATGCGACGCAAGAACTACGCGGGCATCATTCTCAATCGCATGACGGATTGTCGGCAGCGCTGCGCGAATTCGCGTGTCGTCCTCAACTCTCCCCTCTTTTATGGGTACGTTGAAGTCAACGCGAATGAATACACGTTTGCTTTTCAGGTCGAGGTCTTTAATGGAAAGCTTAGGCATTGCCGATTTGTTTAGAGTCCAAGCTTTAGCTTGCCTCTATCCCAAGAAAACAACCTAAAAAGGTTGGACTCTGAACTACAAGCCTTTGCTTGCTATGTATTTGATGAGATCGCGGACGCGGCACGAGTATCCCCATTCGTTGTCGTACCAGGAGAGGATCTTCACCAGTCGGCCGCCAACTACTTTTGTGTACTCAGCGTCAACGATCGAGGAGTTTGAGTTCTTCTTGAAGTCAATGGAAACCAGAGGTTCTTCGCAGAATGAAAGGATCCCGGCCAGCTCTTCATTCGCCGCATCTTTCAAGGCGCGGTTGACCTCTTCCGCCGTCGTGTCTCTTTCTACCTCGATCACCACATCGACCAGAGAAACATTAGGGGTGGGGACCCGCACCGAGATGCCGTCAAATTTCCCCTTCAACTCAGGCAGCACAAGCGCGACGGCTTTCGCGGCCCCGGTCGAGGTGGGAATCATGGAGAGCGCGGCAGCGCGAGCGCGACGCAGATCCTTGTGCGGCAAGTCGAGCAGCTGCTGATCGTTTGTGTACGAGTGGATCGTCGTCATCTGTGCCGAACGGATACCAAACTTTTCGTTGATTACCTTAGCCACCGGGGCCAGGCAGTTGGTGGTGCAGGAAGCATTGGAAATTACGTGGTGATCGGCCGGGCTGTACTTATCTTCATTCACGCCCAGCACGATTGTGATGTCTTCATTCTTGGCGGGTGCCGAGATGATCACTTTCTTGACGGTACCGCGCAGGTGCTTCTTCGCATCTTCCGCCTTGGTGAATATCCCTGTGGATTCGACTACGATCTCGGCGCCAACCGATTCCCAGTCGATGGCCGCCGGATCTCTCTGCGAAAACACGCGAAACTCTTCGCCTTCGACCTTAATTCCGTTTTCAGTTGCAGAAATATCGTGATCGAGGTTACCAAGCACGGAGTCGTATTTCAGCAGGTGTGCAAGTGTTTTCGTGTCCGTAAGATCATTAACTGCCACAAAATCGATATCCGGGTCACCTATAGACGTACGAAAGATGTTTCGTCCGATCCGACCAAAACCGTTGATTCCAACCTTAACTGCCATTTCGAGTGAACCTCCATCACGATTGTTCGAGCCAGTCTGTTTCCGCTGCCGGGACAGTCGCTACGGTCCGGGCACACACGTCCTCATCGAAGACCTACATCAACTATGCTGAAGTGCAGGAAAAAGAAGACTCAGATTATGCGGCGTGGCTTTTACTGTCAAGCGACTACTTGGATTGGATTGGAAAGGCGTGGTGTTCTAAATTTGAGAGTTCGCTTGCTTGAGAAAGCGATCCACGAAACAACACGAACGAGCACGAAACTTTGTTAGTATTATTTCGTGTTATTTCGTGGATCGTTTTTCATGTCCGGAACGGTAGCGACCGGATCCAGTTTCCGCGAGAACCAACCAACAAGAATTCACTGTTGCCTCAGGTTCGAATGACGCGCGCATTACCCGGTCGCTCCTCGGTTCTGTGGTTGAGTGCCATGCCGGCCCGTTGCGTCATGTGCACCTGTACCCTTGGAAAGTGTCGAAACGCGCAAAGGTCTTAGGCTATTCATCTTTTTGAAACCTCTGTAGTTTATACAACGTAGACAAACCTGATCCGGCGGAGTCTGTTTGCCAGCAATCTAGGTCGCTTGAAGCCGAGATTTGGGGATTAAACGTGAAGGAGCTTTTGGTCGATGCTTACAATGAAGATGAATGGTGCAATTAGCGTAGCGTTGGGTGCAGTACTGCTGGTGGCAGGCGCAAACGCTTTGGCGCAAACTCCGGCAGCTACGCCGAACACGGCCCAGCGTGACGCTACGCGTCCTCCCGGCTCCGAAACGCAGAATCCCAACACGCCGCCGGGCACACAGCAAGACCCGCCAAAGGCACCTCCTGGAATTCAACAGCCGCCACCGCAAGCGCCGCCGGGAAATCCTACGGATCCCGTAACGCGTCCGACACCGCCCCCGCCAGGTACCCCAACTGCCGCACCGTCTCCAGGGGTTTCAACTCCCACGTCCGAGAACCCGCCGATTCAGGACCCGGTTGACCCCGTCTTCCCGGCCGTGGAGCGAAGGCCATTGCCTCCCATGCCCAACATGACTCGTCTCGGTGTGACCAGCGACAACACCTTGGTGCTTTCGCTTAACGATGCGGTGAAGCCAGCTCTACAGAACAACAACGATATCGAGGTTGCTCGTGATGATGTGCGGTTTGCGGAAACGCAATTGCGCGCACTTGAGGGGATCTTTGATCCGATTTTTAGCGTAACGCCGCAAATCGAGAAGCGCATTACCCCAGTGCAGAACGTCTTTGCTGGAGCCGGCACTTCCGGCCAGGTTTCCAACACGGTCTTTACCTTGAGTCCCTCAGTCAACAAACAGTTCTCAAGGGGTGGCGGAAATTATGAACTTAGCTTTAGCAACAACAAGACAACAACGAGTGCTACCAACAGTACTCTGAACCCTTTTTATTCCTCGAATCTGGCTTTGACCTTCACTCAGCCTTTGCTGCGTAACCGTTCGATTGACAACAACCGCAGGCAGATTCGAATTCAGAAGAAGCGCCTGGAGCAGTCAGACGCGGATTTTCGACTGCGCACCATTGATGTGATCTCGCGAGTGCAGCAAGCCTATTGGGAATTGGTCTTCGCCCTGCGCGACCAGCAGAACCAGCTTGAAAACCTCAATCTCTCACGAGAAAACCTGAGAAATGTGGAAGCTCAGATCTCTGCCGGGGCGAAGGCGCCGCTCGAGAGAGCGGAAGTGCAGACCGAACTCGCCAACCGCGAGTCGGCGCTGCTATTGGCCGTACAGAATGTCTCGGTGGCTGAGAACAACCTCAAGCAACTCATTTTCAGAGATTCGCTCGCTCCTGAGTGGTTGGCACAAGTCACGCCCACTGATGAGCCGCGATTCGATGATTTGCCGGTAAATCTGAACGAGGCTTTGAAAGAGGCGCGCGACAATAGGCCCGAGCTTCGCCGGCTGCGTTTGGACAACGACATTAGTAGGATTGACATTCAGTACTACAAGAACCAGACGAAACCACAGATCGATCTTCAGACTACGTTGGCGACTACCGGGCTGGCGGGGACTGCGGCTGCAACCATTGCTCCCGGTACACTTGTTCCCTTGATCTCGGGCGATCCAAACTTCGTTGCAAATGCGTTCCTACTTAATCAGATCCAGGACGTTCAGCGACGGGCCGGCTTTCCGCTTGCTTCGTCTCCTCTTGTCGAAACGCCGAATCTTGCTCCGTCGGATCTGGTAGGCGGCTATGGGAAAACCCTTAGCAATCTGTTTGGCTTCAATACCTATAACGTCGTCTTCGGCGTGGCGATTCAGATACCGTTCAAGAATAAAACCGCGGAAGCAAATCTTGCAGGCGCACGCATTCAAAAAGAGCAACTTGAAGCGTCGACACGCTCGCAGGATCAAATAATTGAAGTTGACGTCCGCAATTCGGCTCAGGCCGTGGAAACTTCTCGTCGGCGTGTGTTGTCGGCAAGAGAAGCGAGGATTAATGCTGAACTGCAACTTGAGGGCGAACAGCGACTTTATCAGGTTGGCCGCTCAACCACCTTCCTGCTGTTTCAGCGGCAGAATGCCTTAACCAATGCGCGTAATTCTGAACTCAGGGCGGAAACCGACTACAACAAAGCGCTCGCCGGCCTTCAGCGCGCGACGTCCTCAACGCTTCGCGCCAACAACGTTGTAGTTGAAACTCCTACTCCCTAGCTTAGCTAGGTTTGTTTCCCAGGTGCTGGTTCAGTTTAGAGTTCATCTATGAAGCGTTCGTTGGTGTCAAGTGTTGAAACACACACACCTCGAGCTTGACGCCGCAGCGCCTGTTTACAAGTTTCAGTTAAGTGGTTGCTCTTTGACATGGGACTGTTTATTAGTTTGT
>CAZVHN010000291.1:0-3949 GCA_964626895.1 uncultured Chloracidobacterium sp.
GGACGTGGCGGATTCGGTGGCGGACGCGGCGGCGGCGGCGGCTACGGCGGTAATCGCGGTGGCGGCGGCGGCTACGGGGGCGGTGGTGGTGGCGGCAATCGCGAGCCCCGCTGGTAGTCGGGTTTCCCCATTTTCTTCGAGTCTCCGTGGCGCATGTAAGCGCCACGGAGTCACGAAAATCACAAGCTTACAAACAGAACTGCGTTTCAGAATTAGACTGAAGCGTTCAGACAAAGGAGTCTATGAATTTTTCTCAACTGGGACTTGCGCCCGCACAACTGCGGAGTTGCGAGTCTCTCGGATACACCGAACCAACACCGATCCAACGACAGGGGATTCCTGTTGTCCTCAGCGGTCAGGACCTAATCGGCTGTGCTGAAACCGGCACAGGCAAGACGGCCGCATTTTTGCTCCCCATCATTCAAAAGATTACGGAGCCCATTCAGGGCGCGACGTCGACCCGCAAGAACGCCGGGTCCTCAAAGGGATCGCAGCAGCGCAAAGTGCGCGTGCTGGTGCTGGCGCCAACTCGCGAGCTAGCCGCCCAAATTGAAAAGAACTATGTCGAACTGAATCCAGTTAAGGCCAATCGAAGTGTCACACTTATCGGCGGAGCCAGCATGCCGCGCCAACTTGATGCCCTGCGTCGCAGTCCGGCGGTGGTAATTGCCACGCCCGGGAGATTGCTCGATCTTACTGAGCGGGGCGCGCTTGATCTTTCGGGAGTCGAAGTGCTCGTCCTGGACGAAGCGGACCGCATGCTAGACATGGGGTTTTTGCCGGCAATTCGCCGCGTGCTATCGATGGTGCCGGAAAAACGGCAGACGCTACTCTTTTCGGCGACGATGCCTCCGGAAATTGAAAAGCTTGCGCGTTCGACAATGCAAAGCCCGAAGCTGATCGAGGTCAGTCCTCGGGGTCAACCTGCCGCCATGGTAGAACAGACGGCTTACCCGGTAGCCCAGGAGTCGAAAACGGCATTGTTGTTAGATCTGCTGGAACGGGAACGTTTCGAGCGAGTGTTGGTTTTTACCCGGACACGCCGCGGAGCAGAGCGCCTTTCGCATATCCTTACGGCACGCGATCATAGCGTAAACCGCATTCACGCGGACCGTTCCCAGTCGCAGCGTGAGTCGGCACTACGCGGCTTCCGCGATGGACGCACGCGTGTGCTGGTTGCGACCGACATCGCAGCTCGCGGTCTGGACGTGGACCTTGTTTCGCACGTCATAAACTACGACGTGCCTTCCGCGCCGGAAGACTACATCCATCGTATTGGTCGCACCGGAAGAGCTGGCAATCAGGGCCGCGCGATTACTATCGTGACCCCGGTTGATGAAATCTCAATGCGTGCGATAGAACGTCTGACCGGACAGATCGTGAAACGCGTGGTATTGCCGGGCTTTGGCGGAACGAATAAGAGCACCCATAATGGCCGGCCGGCTCCTGCGTCAAGACGTGGCGCCGGGGTTTCTGCGGCAGTGTTTACGCGTTCATTTCGACCGCGTCGAGCGAGCAGATAGAACAACGGCAGTGATGAGTGATCAGTGAGAAGCGATTGTCAGAATCGCTTTCACTCTTGCTCATCACCACAATGACCATCACTGAGCTAAAGGAGCAACCCGATTGGCTAAAGACGATCTGATTCCGGCTGAGGGCACTATCATCGACAAGCAGCCCAACGCATTTTTCAAAGTACAGCTCGAAAATACCCAGCACGTTGTACTCGCAGTCATCTCGGGCAAGATGCGCAAGAACCGCATCCGGATTCTCGTAGGCGACCGCGTGAGCGTTGAGATGTCGCCTTACGACCTGAGCAGAGGTCGGATAACCTACCGGTACAAGTAAAACAAGGAGGATTCTGTGGAGAAGCAAACATCAACTGTTGAGGAAAACGTAGAGAAGCCGGCGTTCGTCGTTGGCGAGCGCGTGGAAAAGTTCTGCATCAAGTGTAAGGAAGAGCGCGGACACGTAATCGCGTCGCTGACCAAACGCGGGAAGATATCGCGCGTCAGTTGCCCGAAGTGTGGCACGCTCGGCACCTTTAAGACCGGCGCCGCCAGCGGAACCAAACGCAAGCTTGATCCGGGCGCGCCCTATGATCAGACCCGCTCCTACCGCGCCGGGCAGACAATGGTGCACCCCACTTTTGGACAGGGCGAAGTGACGGCGCTGATTGAGCCACTAAAGATCGACGTGCTGTTTCCCGATCGCATCCGTCGTCTGATTCATGCGCAACCGGCCAACCACTGACTTCACGGTGCTTCCGTAGAGAGCATGTAGACGGCAAACGAAGCTAACCAGTGCTCGCCCGCATAATCTCCGCTAGCTACATGAACCAGGGCATCCCTGCTGTGTAGTCTTGCCGAGTCAGTTAAGATTCTTCGCGCCGGATCATTGCGCGGCAGCGCTGTCGCAATGCTTCGCATACACCAGGCGCGGCTGAGATTCAGTCCATCGAGGTGAACGATCTTAGGGTCTGTGCGATCCGTTACCACTGCGGGGCGAAACAGTTTCCGTAACTCCCCACTAGTCAACCCAGGCAAAAAGCGATGAAACCAGCGGCGAAAATCCGCTGGTTTTAACACGCGCCGCATTAGATCCGCTTCCATCAGCGCCGGCGAGAAAAAGTCTTCACCGCCCGGTTCCCAAGCCGCCGGGTAATTCGCATCATTTCTAAAGTAAGTAAGGCTGCGCTCGACGATCATGGCCTCCAGAGCCACGTTGCCGGCAGACCTTGCGTAGTCCAGTCCAAATGCCAACCCGAATGCTGTGTTGGGATGGACGCCAGTGCGAATCGGGTAGGTTTGCTTGGGAAGGAACGTGATGTACCTGGTAGCCAGGGCATCAACTAATGGCTGCAAATTTCCTGACCATACTTTTGCGTCGACGTCCTCCCAGAGATGAAGCTCTTCGGCGAGCTTGAGCAGCCACGCCCAACCATACATGCGCTCAAACGACTGCCGGTTAGGCTGTTTCAAATAGACGACCTCTGCGAGGATGTTCTCCGTAATGAGACTGGCGCCAAGGGCGTTCCGAATCGCCGGGCCCTCGGGGATCGCGGGGAATGTGCGTAATAGTCTAACCAGCATCCAGTGGCCGTGGACCGACGAATGCCAGTCGAAGCAGCCGTAGAAAGCCGGATGCAAGCTCTTAGGAGTCTCAACGTCGCCGGCATCATTGATCACGTGCTCAGGCTTGTTTGGGTATTCTTTGGCGACACACTTCAACGCGAGCCGCGCGAAGCGTGATGCCTGGGATTGGCTGAGGGATACCTCGTCCGCTGCACGTTCAGGTTTCGCAATCGCACTGACGGCGTTTGGCCTCTGCACGACGGGCAGGATGCAAAGCATGACTATTGAAATCAAGGTCCGTTTCACAAGGGTCACCTCGTTCAGGTAATAGTTTATGAGAGCGCAGATTAGCTGTACGTTGTCCGCTAATTTAGTGGTCATTGCTCATTGTACCGGAGGTTCAACCTATGGTGGTCTCCGTTTTAGCGTCTGCCGCCCGCGATCATTGGGGCGATCACGGGTGGGGCCGGCGCAGCCGTCTATACCTACAAGATTCGCGATATCAATTTGGAGGTGAGTGGCCATAATAGAAGCCCGGATGTGAAGGGGAGAGCACATCCGGGCTTCAACATTCTCCGCGTTTCACTAATGATCCACCCAGCGCCGGAGGTGCGGCAGAAGGTAGCCAGGGGCAAGCGGCTTCGTGCGCAGCCCCTGGGTTTACGTCAATAACACGACCCGCCCTGAAAGGGCGTAAAGAACCTCGCCAAACCTGAATACCTAGAGATCTTGAAACTGTAGCGCGGAATGCAATCAGCGCCATGTTTAGTGGTGCAATGCTACGCCCTTTCAGGGCGCGTTTGTGTTCGACGGACTTGATCCAGGGGCCGCGCGCAAAGCCGCTTGCCCCTGGCTACCTTCGGCCGCGCCTTCAG
>CAZVHN010000292.1:0-3635 GCA_964626895.1 uncultured Chloracidobacterium sp.
TCTTCGAGCGATCCTTCCGGCTCGGAGTTCGCAAGGGCGGATTTCGCTACGGCGTGTTCACCAGCTGATCCGTTTCCGTTCGACTGATGAGCAACGGGAACCTCAGTCTTGGGCTGAGGCAGCGTTTGCACCACCATTAACCGACGAGCCCATGCTCCTAGCCGCACCTTAATTTCAGGATACTGAGATTCAGCCAGCAGCGACTCTGCCATTCGATAATAAGACCACAGCTCACTATGCGGCAGATGATCAGCCAATTCCTCGCCGATGCTCAGCACGGCGACCCCTGCACTCTCCGGATCACCGGCCCTCTGCGCGGTGGCCAGTGCTTCGCTGAACTTGGAGTGTGCCTGCTGAGCGTTGCCAAGCTTCGCCAGCGCTCTTCCGTGCGTAGTCAACGCCTCAGCCAGCAAAGAGAGTTCGTCGCCCTCCTCCAGTACTCGCACGGATCGACCGGCTACTGCCTCAGCTTCTGCGTAGAGTCCCTGATCGATAAAGGCCCTTGCTCGCGTGTCATCGACTTGCGCGACCATGCCCCTGTCTTTGAATCCTTCAAAGAGCGAGCGTGCCTGGTCCAGTTGGTCATGTGCTTCACCGAATCGGCGTAGACTAACAAACAGGAACCCGACGTTGTTCTTTACCAGCGCAAGGAACCGTCTGTTCCCTGCCTGCTCGGCATGGAAACTAGCGGCTGCGTATTCAACCAGCGCCTGGTCTATGTAATCTTCTCGTCGCTCAGCAAGACCAAGATTCTTAAGCACCGTCGCAAACTCATTATGGAACTTGCCCCGGAGAGCATGATTGCTGCTCTCGTTGAATAGCGAAGCTGCTTCTCGGTGAATCCGGAGTGCGTCATGGCAGCGGAGCGACGATCTCTCCACGAGGCCGCAGTTAAGCAGAGCGCGAAGCTTTTGCTCGCTCGGCTGATCTCCCAGGCTTGCGAGGATCTGCTGCAATGTAACCCTCGCCTCATCGTATCCGCCTTCGCGCCAGTAACAGATGGCCAGGTCTATGCGCGCTTCGGCGAGCTTTTCGTCGAGCCCGAGTTTTTCAAAGATGGTCGCGCTTTCACTAATCAGATCTTTCGCGGCTTCCTGCGCACCCCAGATCTGTTGCGCACTTCCTATCCAGCCCGAAAGAGCACCAGCGCGTAAGAGCAATTCAGCCTGCGCGGAGTCGTCCAAGCCGTCTAGCCGCGGACGATCACTTACGCGACTCCAGAATTCCCCTATCGTTGACCGGGCACTTTCAAATTCGCCCGCCTCCGCCTGTTCCTTTGCTCGCACGCAAAGAAGTTGTACGCGCTTGCTAAGATTGGCAACCGAGTAACTTGTTTTGAGTGAAATGGATTCATGTAACTGCATGTGAGGCCGTTCCTTTTGTGATTTAGTCAGATTCCTTGCAAGACCCTTGCGGGGCGGTTATGATGCGCTTCGTTAAAGAACCTTCCGGTTGGTCCCAAATCTTCGTATCCGACTGGACCATCCCTGAAAACAACCTTAGGAGACCGAAATGAATAAGATGAAATCGACCGTGGCAGCGAGTTTCCTCAGCCTTGCGCTTAGTATTCCCGCTTTAGCAGGAGACATCGGCAGCCCTGGATTCACTGATCCACCGCCGCCGCCGCCGCCAGCTACATCGGGAAACATTGGCTCGCCAGGCTGTGCCGTAAACATATACTTAGCTTTGCTCTCGTTAGTTATCTAAGAACGTAGAGCTAAGACCGGACCGCCCCTTGGTTCAGCTTCCGCGCCTAGGCACGCGTGTTTAGTATTTGTGTGCAAAGAGTTACCAGATTACACGACATGCCCGGGCAAGGGGGCAGCGACGCGGTGCATCCTACCGCTATCCAGCCTGGAAACGCAATAGCAAAGGCTCGCCAGAGAGGGGGGAGCGACTCCAAGTTGCTACTCTTGGGTCTCAACTGGACGGAGACCCCCCTGGGACGGTGAATCGTTTGCCTCAACCAGCCGCTGTACGGTCTCGAGTGTATCGACGTCTTCCGGGGCTTTATCAGTACGCAGTCGAAGGATCCGCGGGAAACGCAGAGCGTAGCCGCTCTTGTGCCTTTTCGATTTCTGGATCCTATCAAAGGTGACCTCGATCACAATTTTCGGCTCCACCAGGCGCACTCTTCCGTGTCCAAACTCCTGGAGGGTGTGCGCCTTGAACCATTCTGTAAGCTCCGCCAGTTCTACGTCCGTGAGCCCGGAGTAGGCCTTCCCGATATTGAGCAATTCGTTGCTCTGTTCCGACCGGCGCACCGCAAAAGTATAGTCAGACAGCAGATGCCGGCGCTTCCCATGCCCGACTTCGACGGCTGTGACCACCACATCCAGACTCGCTATCGCACGCTTCAACTTCAACCACTCCCGGCCGCGCCTACCGGGCTTGTACAATGAGGCGGGACTTTTGATCATCAGGCCCTCGTTACCGCGCCCGCGAGCATTCGCGAATTCGTCGTCGAGCGGGGCGACTTCCTTAAATTCTTTTGCTATCGAGAGACGGACTGTGCCCTGCCTCGGGACGAGTCTATTCAGGATCTCTCTACGCCTTTCGAGAGATTCATTAATCAGCACCCGACCATCTGCGTACAACAAGTCGTAAGCCACCAGAATCACCGGCACTTCGCTCATCAGATCTTTGCCGATGGTCTTCCGGCCCAATCGTTTTTGCAGCTCGCTAAAGGGCAGGATCCGTTCGCCCTGTGCAGGTACGATTTCTCCGTCAATAACCACATCCGTGGGCAAACTTTGGAGTGGTTCGATTAGCTCGGGAAAACGGTGCGTGATCTCGTCCATCGTGCGAGAGTAGATCGACACCCGCCCGTCCCTTACGTGCGCCTGCGCTCGAATCCCATCAAACTTATCTTCGACAAAAAACTCCGCGGGCATCGTGCGGGCGATGTCTGAGAGGTCGGCCGCGGGCGTTGCCAGCATGAACTTGATCGGATGAAAGAGCCTCATCTCGATATTTCGCAAGTCACTCTTCCTGGCACGGACCGCCGCCTCGCCAATATCACCGAGCAGCATGTTCGCATGGGCCACATCTGGAAACGGCCGGGCGAAGCAGCGGGCGATGGCATCTTCGACAAGCCCTTCTTTCAAGCCAATTCGCAGGTCACCAGCAAGCAACTTGACAAGGTACTTAGCCTCCAGCGGACTTGCCCGATGAAGCACAGTGGCCAGCAAAGCTGTCTTGTTCCTGGTCCCCCGCGTTTCGCTCAAGCGCGTGATTATTGATTCAGTCTCAGCCAACGTAATAGCGGGCAGCTGAATGCCATGGTTGGCTTCTTTGACGGCTTCATATGCTGTCTCGCCGGCATCGCCGAGACGAACATACCGCGGTGCCAGATCTTCCATACTGAAACCGGTAGCCTGACACAGAGCCTCGCTAATTATGCTTCCACCGACGTTGGTAGTGCGTGAGTCACTCAGCGCGAACCGGTGTCCCGCGAAATAGCGCGCAGCACGCGCGAGGTCAGCGTCGTTTAGCTCCTTGAAGTAGTTTCCCAGTAAGGCAGTCTTTTCTAGTTTTTTCGTGGTGGCGGAAATGGCTTCAGCAACTTCACCAAACTGCTGCAAAGGCGCACCTGCTGGTTCCGCTCCCTCTGGTGTTGCCTTCCTGGACATACT
>CAZVHN010000293.1:0-2998 GCA_964626895.1 uncultured Chloracidobacterium sp.
GTAGAACGCCGAAGGCGTTCGATAAAATAGCCCAGGGTAAGCACGAAGCCGCGCCACCCTGGGACCGATGCTTCCACTCAGCTTTTTGCAGTGCGGTGGCAAGCCCGAGCGCGACACCGCTTTGGACATATCGGGCAACAAATCCAAAGCGCCGTCGTCTTCCACCCCAGTGTGCTGCCCCGCTGGGGACCCCGGACCGCTTCGCTCTGCCGGCGCACTCCAAAAGGTTCCCGCTAGCTCAAAACAGTCCACACCCGCCTCACGAAATTATTTTATATTTGAGCAACGGATTCGGACCTTGAGTTTACTTATTGATCTCCCCGTTAAGCTGATTTGCTAGATCGCTATTGAGGGCCTTGAGAATTCTGAATTGCTTCAGTGCTGCTCTCCTGTTACGTAAAGCGAGGTAAGCAAGCCCGAGATTGTGGTGTGCTTCCGCATAGGCGGGATCGAGGAGTATCGCCTGATTGAGAGAAGCAACTGCTTCCCTGTACCGGCCCATTTTTAGATATGCGTAACCCAAGTGCCGGCGTGGATTGGGTAGGTCTGGTTTGAGACGGATCGCCTGACGAGCAGCCTCAGCAGCTTCGGCGTGCCGGCCCATTTCGTTATATGTCGAAGCCAAATTACTGTATGTGGCGACGTCAGTCGGGTTGAGACGAAGCGCTTGCCGAAAGGCCTCAAGCGCTTCTTCATATCTTTCCAGGTTGGAATAGGCCGTGCCGAGATTTTGGTGGGCTGCATCACTATTTGGCTGGAGACGGACCGCCTGTTGAAGCGCTTCGACCGCCTCAGCGTTACGATCCAGCCCCATCAATGCATTTCCCATTTCGTTGTATGCCAGCGCGTTGTTTGATTCGAGACTGATTGCCTTCCTGGCGGTGTCGAGCCCCTCCGCGTACCGACCCATCTTGTTATACGCCCACGCCAGGTAGCCATGTGCCCCATCATTATCCGGTTTGAGACGAATCGCTTCTTTGAGAACCTCGACTGCATCACCATACCGACCCTGCCGGTCATACATATGGCCAAGATTGGTGTACGCGCCGGCATCATCAGGTTTCAGCTTAATTGCCTGCCTGAAAGCTTCGATCGCCTCCTCGTTTCGGTCCAACTGTGAATACGAAAGCACTAATCTGCTGTACGCTAAATCATTGCGAGGGTCGAGTTGGAGCACTTGCTTGTAAGCTTCAATAGCTCTCTCATACTTGTTAACGTAGTAATGCGCATTCGCCAAGTTGAACTGAGCTTCCTTGTCTTTGGGGTCAACACGTAAGCCTCGATCCACGTAATCACCATAGAGGCCCCATATTTGAGACGAGCCAAGATTTTTGAGTGTCTCAAACTGCTTCAGTGCCGCGCCGTTGTCACCAAGCTTGAAGTACAACTCGCCCAGTTTGTACTCTGTCCACTCACTCGTCTGCTCATCTTTCGGACCGATTCGAAGCAACTGTTTGTAAGCCTCAACGGCCTCCCGGTAGTGCTTCGATTCCTCATAGAGTTCACCCAAGGCAGTAAATGCATCGCGCGCCACCTCATCCTTCGGCTCGAGACGAAGCAACTGTTTGTAAGTCTCAATTGCTTCATTGTCATGGTTTGAACGACGATACCCGTCGGCCAGTTTGCCAAACGCATCCACGTCCGTGGGTTTGAGCCGAACCACCTGCTTGTACGCCTCGACTGCCTCCTCGTAACGAAACCCGTTGGAATAGAGATCACCTAGTCTTTCATGGGTCCCAGCGTCATCCGGTTTCGTCTGAATTTCTCGTCTGAGGGATTCGACCCCTTGTTCGTATTCATCTTTGCAACGCTTGATCACATCGTCTCTGATCTTATTAGCCGACTCATACACGGCGGCGAGGTCTGCGGGCATATTCGGCGGGAGGGCTCCGGGACACAGCCAGGAAGCGTTGTAAGTTCGCTCTGTGCCACCGGCTTCGCGGCGAGATAGGCTGACCCTGGTGATACAGGAATCGGTGATGTGCACGTCGCTCCAAGCAGACCAGGCGGAAGGCGTGCCTGAGGATATTGTCTGTGCGATCGTGCGCAACTCTTCAGCGGAGAGCTTCGGTTTGCAAGAGTAGATGGATAGCCCCTCCGTGTCTCCCTGGGAAGTGATGATCAATCTCCTATTCAGGCGCAGGCTGGGGACAAACCTGCCATCAACTGTAGCGATCTTCAGTATCCAGGCGCCATCTCCGGGCGGGAACGAAGGAACGTTCGATTGTAGTGGTTGCGCGCCGCTCTTGAACTTCAACGGCACAGTCACTAAAGCCATTAACATGAACACTATTAGCGCGGTAATCAGACTACCTTTTCGGCTCATAATTCACCCGCGACTTCTTGAAGACATGGTCATCACTGCTCCCCACTAATTTTGATTTGTCGCGCCGGAAATCCCGGGCTTCTCCGGCGGCTTCGGGCATGAGGCACCGTCGTTTCCGAGGCATTTCTGATACGCGACGCACGCTTTGTACTCCTTATGCTGCCAGCTCCAGTGCTCTTCGGCGACATCCTCCATCTTCTTCATGAGTTGCTCGATTTGAGGAAGTAGCTTGAATGCGGCCTCCCAGTTATCTATGAAAGTCCTGGCACCGTTGTAGAGAGTATCGGAGGCCACCTTTCCGACGCAGTCGTCGATTTTAGCCCGCACATTTTGGGGACTGCCGGCCCCGAGTGCCGATATTCCGCTGTAGACCGCCTCGAAAACATCGTCCAGCTCGATCTCGTTACTGGTCTCATGAAGGAGCGGGATGGTCAGGATGTCTCCGTTTGAATACTTCTCAATAATGTCTTTCAGCTTCACCAGATCCTTTCCTGGCCCCTCCCCGATGACATACTCGAGAATCTTCATCGCGATATCGTAGATCGCACAGACCGCGATGTACTGCTGGTAGAGGGAGACGTTCCTCTTAGCGAGTTCCTCGTGCGCCTGGTACCTCTGCCAGAGCTTGCGAAGCTGATCGAGAAGCTGCTCGTACTCCTTTTCCAACCGCTC
>CAZVHN010000294.1:0-26836 GCA_964626895.1 uncultured Chloracidobacterium sp.
AGGTCATCTCCTTCGGCGCGGTTCCCGCTGAAGTTGAGATTTTGACTGTTGAAGATGTCGACGAGGTTGGAGAGACGGTCTACCATCTCCTTGCCCTTGCCGAGTTTGTCCGCGTCGTTGAAATCAGCAACGTCAATGACCCCCTTGAGGTCGTTCGCCTCGGCGAGCTTCGAGATGATCTTGTTCATCTTGTCGCCGATCTCTTTGTCGCCTTTGAGTGCCACCATGTCGGCAAAACGACCACCGACCGGAACGTCAAGCACATAGTCCTTTTGACTGGAGGCTTTATCGGAAACGTATTTGACGAAGCAGGACGAGCACATAGTCCTTGTATTGCGAGGCGTCCATGCCACCCCGCAATTCGTCGCAGCTCTTCCAGAGAGAGCTATAGAGTTCAGATTTCTTAATGGCCATGATTAACTAGCTTCGCCGGAATCTCAGGTTAAACGATGGTTTGTCGGCCTCAATGGAGGACGAGGTAGGCGATCCGAAGTCAGCGAGAACATTCAAGATTCGCGCCGCATTATAGGTGCGGCAAGAATCTTTGCAAAGCGCGGCCTTCCGTGTTCGTCCCCGGAAAGCTACCAGGGCGGAGCCCCATCGAAAATCCAGGAGCTTTGTCGGCGGGGCGAAGCCACCGCCTCACATCGGGCGGCAAAGCCGTTGCTTAGCCGATGCGTACTTCCGAACACGATCGCGATCGGTGTTTGGCCTCCAAGTTGAGGGACCTCTGTTTGGATGAAGCGAACAGGCTCCTCGGGTTACCATTCTTGCGGGAGCGAAATCCGATTGATCTGGGTAGGGAAAAGGGAGAGGCGGGTAAATTAAAGCAGTCTGACTCGCTGCATCTCAGGCGTTGACGTACGACCGGTGTAGCTGAGATCGGCGAGACTCCAGCGAGTCGGCCTGCCCCATGACAGGAACTGGCCAGAGCCGTCTATTAGATAGACGGGCGCGCTGGCAACGCCTAACCGAATGTCATGGAGGATGTAGCCTCCATGAGCCCCGGCTCTAACCAGGAATTCCCGACCATCAGGAAGTTTGTATATGCCGTGATCGTTGAGTTCCATGGTTGCCCTCCCGTCTGTCTGAAGCTGCTACTGAATAAGGATTGATGCGAGCGGTAATCGATCACCCGGTAATAGTTGGTCAACTAGAGCATCGAGCAAGTCAAATTCAATCGGATTCTCAATATGTGCGTTGCAGCCTGCCGCGAGTGCGAGGTTGCGATTCGAACTTGGATTGTTGAAAGAAATGGCAATGATTGGGACGGCCCGCAACTCTTCGTGTTTCCTAATCCGGCGGATGGCGGTGAAGCCGCTCACCACCGGCAACTTTAGCTGAATGAGAAGCAGATCTGGCTTGCTACGCACCGAGGTATCGATTGCCTGCTGGCCATCGTTGACTTCCAGCACCTGAAAGCCTTTCAGTTCCAGTAGGGACCTCAAAAGATAACGTGAGTCTTCATCGCTGTCGGCGACCAGGATTATCGGATTCGGCTGATCCATTATGCGCTTCCTTTCGAATGCCTTGCGGGCGCTTCGGGCTTCATTACTGCGAATCGAGAGTCCATTCTTTTAAACATGATTGCGGTGATGTATTAAGACTCGATTAAGGGCAGGTGAAAACATTCCTAAATTTGAAAGATAGAACTGCTGACAAAGACGAGGCGAGGTGTAAAAAAAGCCCCGGCAGGTCGGCAAACCGCCGGGGCTAAAGCAAAGGAGCATTTGGGGCCGCAACACACCCGTGGTGGAACATGCCGGATGTGTCAGGTGTCGCTGGCGGGAATACCCGATACTGGCGATCTCCTCCTCCGTTTCAGCTGCCGCGCTCACTCCCCCAGAATCAGCGCCGCAAGCGGAGACTCGATCTACTAAACATCAACGTATCGCTTACGGGGGACGACCAGTAACGAGTACCTGACGGAGATTTTGAGCCAACGATGCTAATTGGCCGTTACTGACAACTTAAATCTTGATTAAGAGACGGCCTGGGTATCGGAGTCAGGGCCAGATGATATTCAGGTAAGTTGCTCCCCCCATTAACTTTCCATATGTCATCTGACATTTTTCATCAGTCATTTTTCCGGATCTCGTTTCGTGGTGCTTCGTGTAACTTCGTGGATTCTCCTTGGTGAGAGGTGAAAGAACGATCCACGAAATCACACGAACGGACACGAACAAGAAGTCAACAATGCCAAATGCCAAAATGAGAAATGTCAAATATGTCAAATGACATATGGAAAAATGTATGGATGGGCCTCATGACTCTGCGTCTTGATTCAGAACCTAATGACCGTGTCGAATTGCAGGCGTGTCGACGCGCGATTCAACGAGCCGGGCGGAGTCGTGACAAACGGACCCAGCAATCCGTTTGCCCGTTGTGTAACAACGCCCGTTATTGAAAATGTTACGCGCGGATCGATGGCATAAGCGAAAGCCAGCCGGTGTGCACGCATGTCGGACTGCTGCGTTACGTCAGAAAAATTGAAAGGCGTGAGCACCGCATCTTTTTCAACGCGGAAAAACGTGTACCCAAACAAAATGTCGCCCCGCGCTTTAGTTGACCCCACTTGAACTTCACCCCAGAAGCCCTGGTTCTCGTGATTAGGTAGAACCAAATCGGCGCCTCCAGGCCCAGCCGTAACAACGTCACGGGTCAGCGTGTTGGTTACGAAGTTCAAGAGGACTGTCACTGGGAAACGTTTGCTGTGTTTGAACTCCAGCCGGCCCAGCACATCAACCAGGTTGAAGCCGGAGGCGAGCCGCCCATCACGATTCGTGGCATTGTTGCTGGCATTGGTCAATCCCAGATTGGCGTTCCCGGCCACCAGGAAATCTCGGGAGATCGACACTTGAGTCGTTATCGTTTGAGCAGGGGTGGTAGCGGTAGCCGGAATCGTTATGGTTACGGGAAGCTGCAACTGGCTTCCAAAGACTTGTACTGGCGAGATGAATTGCGTGCCTGAAAAGTACAGATCAGCTACAGAGAGATTGAGGGCTACTCTAGAGCTCGGTTCCAGGCGCGCGCTCACCTGAGCGCCGTAGAGAGCCAGGTCGCGGCCACCGCGGCGCGATTGGTCAATGTTTACGGTACCATCGCTGTTCCGTACAAAGGCAGAGTTTCGTTCGAGGAAAGGCAGTTGCCAGGCCACCAGCGTCAGGTCCTTGAGCGCCGACTTTTTAAAGCTCCGCGAATAGGATTGGTTAAACCCTTCAACCATCAGGTCATTGTCGATTGTCATTTCGGCAAACGTCCAGGGCACCTCAAATTTTCCGCCCTGGAGACGCAGGCCAGGAACACGACTAGGCTTGTAGGTAACGAACGCTTGATCGAGCGCGAAGGGTTTGCGGTTGAAAAAATCCGTGAGGGTCGTGACGGTCGAGATATTATCAGCGAAGCCCCCAGTAGCGAGGCGCAACCCCCAGTCAAACTCCTCGCCAATCGTCCCCCGCACCGCTAGTCGCGCCCGGAGGCGCATGCGGTGACGCGGACTCAGATCATTGCCTAGCGCTCCCGGAGTACTGCCGCTGGCCAGAATGTTCGATAGTCCAAAAAACGATTCAGACCGCAGACGTATGTCGCCGCTGAATTTCACAGGTCCGATTTCTGCCACGCGAGTCTCGACCTTTTTCAAACGATCTTCAGGCGGGGATGATTGCGGATCAACTGTTATTCCTGGGCCTGCAGGTTCCGCACTCGCTTTCGCGTTGACTGCCAGGTCTTCTCGCGTAGGAGCGGGCACGCCGCCGGCCAACTTCCCTGCCAACAGCCTGATCGTCTCTTGCTGTTCTGACAGCAGCTTTCGGAGTTCATCTAACTGGGTGCCTTGTTGGCGCAGCGTTTCTTCGAGCGCGCCGATGCGCTCCGTGTCGCCGGGGCGGCCTTTGTGCGAACCGGGGGAAACAACTGTTTCCATCGCGGTTTCGCCCTCGACCGCAGGTGGTGTTTTGACCGTCGCAACTGTTTGGCCCAAGCCATCGCTCGCCGTTAGCAGGCAGAAGGCAGAGGCTACAGTCAGGACCAATCTAAACTTCCGTTTGCTTCGCATGTTGACCTCCAGCAGGTGTGATAAGGAGTAGTCAGACTAGTGTTGTCGGGTGAACTCAGACTTAACAGGATGTTAAATCTATCTAAAGCGGCTACGCTTAAGGGTTTGTAAATGACCCTAGACTTTGAGGTATGGTTTAGTGTGTTTTCGTGGATCGGTTGCACAAAAAAGGACCTCGGCGACTTACGAATAAAGTTCTTCGATCAGCGCTCCAAACTTCTCGTCGATGACTCGCCGTTTCACTTTCAAAGTAGGAGTTAACTCTCCGTTATCAATAGTGAACTCATCTGGCAACAGCGCAATGCGACGAATGCGTTCATAGTCGGCAAGCTCGCTGGTCAGCGCGGCAACATCGCGCGCGACCATTTTGATTGCTGCCGGGAATTGACAGAGATCTTTGCGGTCCTGGGGAAAGTCTTCCCCCTGCGCGGAGAGTTCCTGCTTCACAGCTTCCCAATCCGGTACGATCAGCGCCGCAGGTTGCTTGCGACCCGTGCCCACCACCACCACCTGACTAACAAACTCACTCTGCTTGAGCAGGCTTTCGATTAACTGCGGCGCGATATACTTGCCATTCGAGAGCTTGAACAGATCCTTCTTGCGATCGGTGATGTAGAGGCGTCCGACCTCATCTAAATGCCCCACGTCGCCAGTGGCGAACCAACCATCCTTTAAAACGGCGGCTGTGGCTTCGGGTTGGCCATAATAACCGTGCATCACATTGGGGCCACGAACCAGGATTTCGCCATCCTCGGCAATGGCCAGTTCAATGCCGGCAAAGGGCAAGCCGACGGAGCCAACATGATTACTGTCGGGCCGGTTTGCCGACACAATGCAGGTTTCCGTGGCGCCGTAACCCTGAAGGACCTGAATCCCCGCAGCGAGAAAGGAATAGGAAAGCGCGGGAGACAACGGCGCACCGCCCGAGACAAAATATCGCAACCGGCCTCCCACGCCCTCGCGCCATTTAGAGAACACCAAACGACTGGCAATCTTCTGCTGCAGGGCCAGGGTCTTGGGCACTCGCTGGTGTTTGTCCTTCAACTCAGCGTAGCGCTGTCCCACCGCCAGGGCGCGCTGGAACACTTTGCGTTTCCAGCCCTTCTCCGACATTCCTTTCTTCACAATGCGGTGGTAGACCTTTTCGAAAAGGCGCGGCACGGCCGTCATGACTGTGGGGCGAACCTCGCGCAGGTTCTCGCCAACCTGATCGAACGATGCTGCGTAGTAGACCGACATTCCGTTGTAACAGAAGACGTAGAAGCCCGTGCGCTCAAAGATGTGCGACAAGGGAAGGACTGACAAAGCCACATCGGTCGACGAGATAGGTAGTCCATCCGTAATGGCGAGCACGTTCGAAATGAAGTTGTTATGGGTCAACATCACGCCCTTCGGCTCGCCCGTTGTGCCTGAGGTGTAGATTATCGTCGCCAGATCCTGCGGCCGCACCGCACTCAGGTACTCAGCGAACGCCACGGGCGTGTGGCGCGCCTGCTCGCGGCCTTTTTCTTCCAGGGCATCAAGACTCATTGCCCGCTCGACACCCTCAGATCCCTCAGCGTCGAAGAAGATCAAGTTCTCGAGGAAGCCCAAACGTTCGAGCGCCTGGCGCGCGTGTTTGTAAAGCCGGCGGTTCGAGATGAAGATGGCGCGGGCGCCGGAGTCGGTCAGAATGTAGCGGATTTGATCGATAGCCTGGGTGGTGTAAATGGGAACGTTGATCGCACCCAGACTCAGAATTGCCAAGTCCGTGATTGACCATTCCGGACGGTTCTCGGAGAGCAGCGCCACCCGATCTCCTCGTTTGATTCCCAGGGCCGCAAGCCCAAGCGCAACATGCCGAACGCGCTCCACAAAGGTTTCCCCGCTGAAATTGACCCATTCCCCGGCAATCCTATGGTTCAGTGCATCCGGTTTGCCGTACTTCAGGGTCGCAGCAAGACAGAGACTGGGAACCGATGAATAGCCGGTGGAAGAGACGGGGAGATGGGGAGATGGGGCGACGGGCAGCAAAGGCGATGTGGTGGAATTCGATTCTTGTCTTAGAGCTTGCCCTTCAGTTGCTTTCATTTTCATCGGTCTCCGAATTCCCGTGTCTCCCCGTCTCCCCATCCCCGTGTCTCCGCGTCCCCTCGCGGTTGGATCTTCATTGGCTCGGCACTGTTGTACTGACTACGCCGTCGTCTGCGCGGAGCAATTGGTTGCTCTACGCGACCATTCATAGTGGCCAGCGCGGCCAGCACCAGAAACAGAAGGGCATTAGAAGTTGTATGTAGCGTGAAATCAAAAAAACTATGGACCAGCACGGCAAAACACCCGGCCAGAGCGCCGACGGCCACTCCGCTTCTGAACTCGTCGCGAGATTCCCGGCGGGCAAACCCCATTCCAAATAACATCACGATAAAAAAGAGTCCCAGGGCGGCCCCTACAATTCCGCCGTCTGATAGAACCTGCAGGTAATCGTTGTGCGCTTGTTCCAATCGATAGAGGCCGTTGCGCGAATCGTAGCGAGTGTAGACAACAGCAAAAGCCCCTAAACCCGTGCCGAGAAATGGGTGGGCCTTTATGATGTCTGTGGTCACACTCCAAAAGTGAGCGCGTCCAGTAGTTGGGTCGTCCGAATTTACTGTGCCCACGAAGCGGCTCAACACTGACTCACCGCCGAGCCACACAACCCCGGCAAAAAGTCCGACAATTAAGGCCAGCGCGAGCGCGCTCCGCCAGGCCGCGTTTCTGATGCGCTGCGCCTTGTCCTGTGCTTCTCGTCTCTTGCGCTTGCGAAACATGGTAAGCGCCACCAGGAACAGTATTTCGGCCACTACACTAATAATGCCACCCCGGGAGTTGGTCATGATCAGCGCCACGCCCATCAGGAGGGCCGCGAAGAGATAGATAAACCTTTTCTCTTTCTCCAATGACCCGGCGAAAAGCAAACCCAGGGGCAGCCCCAGCGTTAGCTCCATGTAACCAGCAAAGTGATGACGATTGATAAAAGGACCGAAGGCAGTGCTCTGGGTGAGTTCACGAACCCAGTAGACTTTGGTTGGGCTTACGAAGGACTGCGTCAATCCAAAGATTGCCAGGAAGAAACCAAAAATAATAATCGTTCTAACCAGCAGTCTTAATCGATGGGGAGAATCCGTGAACACCAAGGTCGCCGCGAAATAGATTAGCAGTGTGGCTACCTGCACCAGCGCCAGTCTGGTTGAGTATGGATCGAAAGAAAGGGCTCTGGACGCGGGTACCGTAAGCGCTCCGGTGGCAGCCGTGTCGCGCAAGGGCAGGAGTTGGATCAGACCCAGGGCCAACATTCCGAGCAGTGGTATCTGCAAAGGATTTCGACTGATACGCAGCTTTCCCAAACTCCAGGCGTCGATAACCCAGAGGACTATCGTGGCCAAGGCGCCCAGACTGAAGAGGACCAGGGCCCAGTAGTGTACGGTTCCGAAAGCCAGAGCTGAGAGAACAATAGCGACGCAAAGGTCCAAGAAAATAAACCTGCTCGCCAACGTATGCTGGACGCGAAAAACCGGTGGCTCCACAGGCTTGGGAACAGAGGCTTCCGTTCCGGGACCGGAGGTCTCCAAGCTCACGTCCCCAAGAGAGCTAACTTCTGCGCTTGAGATTGAAGTCGTCATACCACACTGTGCCAAAAATCGGGCAAACCGGATCCTCGCCGCAGGAAGTCCGAATGATCTTCACCGTCACGGCTTCAGTCTTTGCACCAGTCTTGAAGCTAAAAGCGATTCGCTGCCAAGCCGTGCTTCCGGTTGGGGCCGGGTCCGAGCCAGTCACCCCTTGTCCTTCAGTAGCATCAGCAATCTCAATCCGAGGAGTGGAGGTACTCTGAAGATCGAGAGATCTTACGTAGCACTCAAAATCGTACTGAGTGTCGGGCCTGACTGGCACGAGTTGCGAAACGCTGATCGAGTCCAGACGAGAGGGCACCTGGAAAACGATACGCAAACTTCGGCTGCCGTTGTGACCCCGGGTCGGATCGATGCCCACCTGTGCCTGCTGCAAAGATTTTACCTGCCACCCAAACACTGCTCCCGTTTGAGGAATAACGTCGTCCTCGAAGCCGCCATCCACAAACTTACCTTCCCCGGTCCGGTAGGAGGCGGCGGGAACCAGATCATTTGCTACCTCAGCCGCCTGATGAAAACGCTTGGCCGTGACCAGGGCCCCCACTATTGCTTCACCATTGGTCCGATTTGCTTGTTTTTCGGCTTCATTCAGACGTTGCCATAAGAGAATCCCATCCTCGAACCTCTGCCTTCCCAAGAGATACGCGGCCAACTCTGCTCGCGCATTCGCGGAGTTGCCTACCGCCTCAACGAATGAGTCCAGGTCCTTGTTGTAGATCGCCCAGGCGAGATCAAGCAGCTGAGATCTCAGGCCAGGATCGGCTTCGGCCGCGCGGCGGAGTTCGGCAAAGGCTTGATCATAACGACCGCTGCGTAAGAGCAGGTTTCCGAGATACCAACGAGGGTAAGCGTAGGAAGGTGCAAGCTCCGTCGCCCGCCGGAGCGCCTTTTCACCGCGCTCGACTTCGCCCCATTGCTCGAGAGCGGTACCAAGCGCCATCCAGAACCTGTAGTCATTCGGCGAAAGGCTGGCTGCCTTTTCATATTCATCGACCACCTGGTGAAGCTGATCCGGCAGCAACTGTCTCTGGGCGATTGCCCCGAGTCGCCAGTGAGTAAGCGGATCGCTGGGCGCCCAGGATACAGCTCGTCTTACTGTTTCGAGTCCGTTCTCATCGGCGTTGTGATATTCGGCGAGCGTATTGCCCAGATACCAGCGAACAACAAACCACGATGCCAGCAAGGCCAGCACAAGGGTCAAGACCATGACGGCGCGGACGAGCGGCTGGGTGGCGTCAATATGAACTACTTGTTCAGCCATAAATACTGCTTCTAGTTTGGTCTTAGTTCCTCAATCGTGATGCGCATACGCCTTACGGTAATCTCTTCTTCGTTGCAGCGAAGCACGATCTCCTGCACACGCTCTTCCGACATCTTTGAACTCGAGATCAGCAGCTCATCAACTTCATACTGTTTACAAACCGCTGTCAGATCGCCATTGGCAGCGAGTACTTTCAATCCATGAATCACTTTGCCGCTCTTGGCCGGGTCGTCATCAAGAAATCCGACCGGCGAATAATTCAGGTCGCGATTGTTTAAGATTTCCCGCAGTAATAACTCGCCGCCATCGCCTGCTCCGTAAATCAGAACGCGCGTACCGTCCTGACCATTTGCCGCCGGCAGCAGTTGCCGAAAGAGTCTAAAGGCCAGGCGACTCCCGGCCAGAAACATGAACATCAGGAGTCCATCGAGCAGGAAAACCGTGCGCGAAAAACCTTCAAAACGAAACGCAAAAAGGACCACCAGAACACTCGCGATAGAGCTAAGCACCACTGCCTTCACAAAGACGATCAGATCGTCGATGCTGGTGTACCGCCAGAGACCGCGATAGACGCCCATCACCAGAAAGGTCGCCATCTTCACGAATACGAGAACCGGCAAGGTCCTGAGAAAGAGTTTCCAGGCAGCACTTTCGGAAAGCGCGCCAAACTTTATGGCATAGGCACTCCAGTAGCAGAGGATGATTAGCACCACATCCAACAAGACTTCAAAGATCCGCCGCTTGTAGGAGAAGTCGATGAGAAAGGAAAAGGGTGATTTATCTCTTAGCGACATTTCCTCGGTTTGGTCATAAACTTTGACTCCGGCGAGATAAACACCCAGCAAGGTCAGCAGGATCGTGAAGCCGGCTATCGCGGCGAGACTTACGTCCAACTTCATGCGTTGGACCGATAGTGCGAGCAGCCCGGAGAGGGCCGCAAAAGAATAGAGCATCCAAACGGCGTGGCGTTCCGACATGCCCAGAGCTACGAGCCGGTGCGAAGTATGATCGCGACCTCCCTGCGACGCAGCGCGGCCGGAGATCTTTCGCAGCACTGTGACAAACGTGGTGTCGAAGATTGGAATAAACAACACCAGGATGGGAACCGCGAGCACAGGTAGAAAGCTCCTTGAGCGCCCCCCGGAAACGTTTACCAAAGCCGTGCTGGCCAGAAAAAATCCGACGAACAGCGACCCGCAATCACCCATGAAGATCGAAGCCGGATTAGAGTTGTAAATCAAAAAGCCGAGCAGCGCTCCAGCGAAGGTCAGAACCATCAAAGCTTCGGTCTGCTGGCCGGTGTGCAAAAAGCTCAACCCCAGAAAGCACGAAGCGATCACCGAAATGCCGGCCGCGAGCCCATCCATGTTGTCGAGCAGGTTCAGCGCATTCGTGATGCCGATCAACCAGAAAATGGTTAAGGCCATGTTCAGGGGCAACGAGCTGGTCCAGGGCAGACTCAGGCCGTAATAGATAATAAAAGCCGCCCCCATAATTTGGCCGATCAACTTCTGGTACGGTTTGGTGTGGATCAGATCGTCGACGAGGCCAACAAGAAACAGAAAAGTGCAGGCGATAATGATCCGCCAGCCGATGGGCGTCTTGGGAATAAACGCTATATAGCTGAGGACTACCGCCGCCCAGATGGCCACTCCACCCAGCATGGCGGTCGGTTGTTTGTGCCAGCGATCGGTCTTTGGCTTGGCCACCATACCGAGTCGCCGGGCCACAGCACGGACTACCGGAGTCAGCGCGACAGCCAGCACAAAGGCTAAGGCAACCGGAAGAAGGTTTAGCGAGCTAAATGGCATGACTACAATGCAGGGGACGGGAACGGCTCGAACTCGACAGCGAAAGTGAAAAGCTAGTCGATCGAAGGCGTGCAAGGCAAGTCAAGAAGGGAGTCAAAGAAGCGGATGGCGATGGACTACGCGCAAGGGGGGTCAATTCTTCATGCAGTCGATGAACTCCTGGGCAGTCAGCCGCACACGCAACGCGTCAAGCCGGGACGCCTGCCTAGCTCACGGGATCTGCTCGCTCACGCTGGCTCTCTCCGCTTACGTCTTCTCCGCGTTCAGTATCTCGTCAAGAACCCGTCTCCCAGTTGGAGCGCCGCGTCGAGCAAATGAAGTTGCTGCCGCGCAAAAACGCGCTGCACCGGCCGAGAAGACTTCACGAATCTCAAAATGCCTGGCGTCTCAGAGATAGCGCACCTGGTTTTCCATTTCATCTGCCGTCGTGCGATTCAAGACCAGCAATAAGCGGCGCACTAGTTCGTGAGCATCGTGACGCGCGGCAATAATAATCCCGTAGTGCTTCCGTGCAGCGGCATAGCAAGCAGTTGCGCGTGTCTCAAAATCCGTCCGATTATGCGTCAGCAAAGCTTTCTGCGTGCTGATTGCATACGACAACTGCTCATCATCGTTGCTGCCCAATCGCCCTGCTTCTTGTGTGGTCAAGGCGACAAAGCCGCGGGCTCGAAGTAAACTCCGCCACGAGCACGTCCACGTCTTCATCGAGATAGAGGTCAACGAAGAGGTGGGTGCTCACGGATTCCTTACCAGTGGATCGAGCAATTCATCCGGCACACGATTGCGCTCGATATAAGCGTTTATTTCCTCTTGATGGTCGCTGTAATACGAGAGAGCGTCAAAGATCTGCGCCAGGGTCAGGTGTGGCAGCCTGGTAGTGATCTCTTCCGGTCCGGTTCCCATACGCCATAGCTCAACTATTGCTCGTACGGGCGTCCGCGTCCCAGTGATGATTGGCTCACCGCCAAGAATGCTCTTGTCCGTTACGATGTACCGATTTGCAGTTGCTGTGGTCATGATGACGCTAAGGCACCTCTCTTCGCTAAGTCTGAGATTCATTCTATCCGCTAATGCCGCCTGTAAGAAAGAAGATCCTCAGCTCCTTCGTCTCCTCACTTCCAATAAAGCTTTCAGCGCAAGGGCCGAAGTCTTCGCCGGCGACGCCATTATGGCCACCGCCGCGCTCGACCGACTGCTCCATCGCTGCACCGTCGTCAATATCCGTGGCGAAAGTTTCCGCCTCAAAGAGAAACAACAAGCTGCTCGTTCCACCTTGGCAGCGCTGACTGACTCCAACCTAAACCCGACACCGGAGCGTCTGCCAGACCGGGACCACAAGCCGCGCCAGGCTGCCACCAGCAACGAGATTCCTAACTAATAAAAGGAGGTTAGTTGTGACCGGATAACGAACGAACTACGCGCAAGGGGGGGTCAATTTTAAATGCGAAAAAGGGATCAATTTTAGATAAGAATTGGCAGCGCTTTCTGCACCTCAATCATTTGCAAACTCGCCTTGAATAAGCTTCTCAATGAGTTCTGCAAAGCCTTCAGCCCGATCTTCAGACTAACCGGTCTCGTGATGCCAAAGCACAACTGGCATCTCGCCATCTACGTGCTTGCGGCTGCAATCAAAACAATAATAGTCACCAGTACCAAACGAGCTGAAAGGCAGTAGATGACTAAACTGTGCCGGCTCATCGGATACAGTCTTCAACCAATCGAGCCAATTGCATAGGAAAGCGGAAGGCCGGCTGGACACCTGGATATCAGCGTCGCTCAAAATCGTTGATGAGCATCCATCGAAGAACGAAATCGCCACGTCGAGAGCCGAAAAGCTATTTGATCGAGGGCGTCAAATCAAGTCGCGAAGTCTCAGTCGTTGGCTGGAGGCCGGCCGCTCTGGTACTCGATTACCGTTTGAAGGATACCGTCGAGGCCCATCTCGGGGTGGAAACCGACAAGTTCTTTGATTTTCGTGATGTCCGGAACGCGGCGCGGCATGTCTTCAAAGCCTTCTTCGTAAGCCTCGTCGTAGGGCACGAAAACAATTTCTGAGTCAGATTTCGTCAGCTCCTTGACGCGTTTGGCTAGATCGAGAATCGTTATTTCCTCGTTGGAACCAATATTGAAAACCTGACCAACGGCCTCGGGACGGTCCATCAACTTGATCAGGGCCCCGACTACATCACCTACGTATCCAAAACAACGTCGCTGTTCCCCGTCGCCATAGACCGTAATGGGCCGGCCGGCCAGGGCTTGTTTTACAAAGGTGGGTATCACCATGCCGTACTGACCCGTCTGCCGGGGACCCACGGTATTGAATAGCCGCACGATAATCGTGGGTAGCTTTCTTTCGCGCCAGTAAGCTAAGGCGAGAAACTCGTCGATTGCTTTCGAACACGCATAGCTCCAGCGGCCCTTGGTTGTGGCCCCCATAACAAGATTTCCATCCTCGCGAAAAGGCACGTCAGTCGAAAGACCGTACACCTCCGACGTAGAAGCAACCAGCACCTTCTTCTTCTTCTTGTTGGCAATCGCCAACAAAACTTCCGTGCCCCGCACGTTCGTTTCAATGGTCCTTACCGGACTCTCCACGATGAGTTTCACACCCACCGCAGCCGCCAGGTGAAACACCACATCGCATTGGTCAACCAGCTCGGCGGTCACCGGCTGGTTGTGCACACTATCAATCGTGTAACGGAACCGGGGATTGGTCTTCAGGTGCTGAATGTTTTCGAAGGTGCCGGTTGATAAATCGTCGATGACAAAGACTTCGTCACCTCGATGGAGATACGCGTCGGCCAAATGGGATCCAATGAATCCCGCGCCTCCAGTGATCAATACTCGCAAATTGTTCAGCTCCTTTTGAACCTAAATTCCGGACTCGACCTGCTCCAGAGCGCGGCGAATCCGCAGATTACGCAGTTTACACGGACCACAGAAAGCAACCCAACTCAGTTGCACCGGTTTGAATCTGTGTAATCTGTGGATACGCACTCGGCGCTACGCCCACAGCGGCCAGAGTCGAGGCTATTCCCCGATGAATGTATCTTAACTTGAATCGCTCTGCGCCCCAGCAACTGTTTGTAAAGAGCTTTCATGTCGTCCAGTAGTCGCTCCTTGGAATAGTTGCTCGCGACAAACTCTAGTCCACGGTTGCCCAGCTCGGTGCGGAGTTCGGGATTCTCGATCAGGTGAAACAGTCCCGCGGCAAACGCGACCGCGTCATTTGACTGCATGCTAAGACCTCGTCGGCAGACTGTGTATCGCTCGTTCTGATGTTCTTCTACAGTCTCGCCAAGTAGATCGACAACTCCACCAACTGCGGTTGCAATCACCGGACGCGTGTTGGCCATGGCCTCAATGAGCGTCAGCGGTGTTCCTTCGTTGAGCGATGTTATTGCGACTATGTCGAGAGCCGCATAGAAGTTCTCCGGATCCCGTCGGCTGCCCGCGAAGATCACGTCCTCAACCAGGCCCAAAGCCTTGGCCTGGGCTTCGAGTCTGTTTCGCAAGCTGCCGTCACCTATGACTACAAATCTGACTCCACCACCCCAAGCGGGCTGCCCGCTTGAGGACCCCTGTCGCGGCCGGGATTTCTCATCCGCCAATTTGTCTTTCAAAATTGCCGCGGCTTTTAGGAAGAGTTCATGGTTCTTGATTTCGGTCAGCCGGCCCACAATCCCCACCAGGAGTTCGTTACTCTTCGAGCCCAACTCATCGCGAAATAATAGGCGGCGGTTCCGCCAATCGGCAAAACTGTGAATGTCGAGCCCAAGCGGAATCACTACAAACTGATCTGGTCGGCCCACACCGAACCGCTCCCCGATCTCCCGGCGCTGCTGTTCACTAACAACCACGATTCGATCTGTGATCAGGCGCGCCAGGGCCTTCTCTATCGAAAGAAACAGACGCGTTTTGAGTGGGCCATAGTAGCTATGAAAAATATGACCGTGATAGGTGTGCACGAAGAGACAGCGCCGCGGCCGCCCCAACAATGTCGCCGGTGTGAACCAGCGATATATTAGCCCTGCGATCCTGCCCACCGTGCCTGCTTTGGCCGTGTGCGTATGCACTATGTCCGGATTTTCGCGACAAAACAGCCGGTAGATTTTCCAGATCGTGTGTGCGTCTTTGAAGGATATCTCGCGACTCATCTCCGGGATGAGCAACGGCGCTACACTGTGCTCAGCGGCGAAGTAGCCCATGTCTTCTTCGCCAGGAGGAACCGTTCCCGCCACCAGTAGCGAGTCACAATCCGCTCCCCGCAATCCGGCGGTGAGCCAAACTACGTGCCTGGCCGGCCCACCTACATTAAGCCGGGCAATAACGCGAACGATTTTCATGGGAATTTTAGATTTCAGATTTTTGATTTGCGATTGAATTAACTAATTTTCGGGTGAGAAATATCGACCACATAGACACAATCTAAAATCGCAAATCCAAAATCAAAAACACCTGTTACCCTTCCATTCGGTATATTGTTTCCGGGTCGTCCTCGTGGCGGATCTCATCAATTGGCTGCTGCTTGCCCTCGCCCATATAGAGCCGGTTGGGACAGTTGATTACGATGCCAAGAACATGACCCACATTCTGATAAGCGTGAACGACCCCGGCTGGCACCAGTACGGATTTAGGATTGTCTTCTCCCACGACCACGGTCATAACTTGATTGAAAGTCTCGGAGTCTTGCCGATTGTCCCACATGCGCAGTTTGAAATGTGATGGTCCCAGGAAACAGAACAGATCGGCCTGATCGACATGCTCGTGCGGTCCGCGAGTCACTCCCGGATCTGTGGACGAAATGTAGGACATGGTGGGATAAAACTCCGGGCTCAGTTCGTCGCGCCGAAAAAGCTCCGCCAGCCAGCCGCGCGAATCTTGAAACCTTTTCAAGTCACGAATAACCACGCCCCTGATTTCACCGACCTCGAAGTTCTTAGGCCTTGCTAACGGTCTCGGCTCCATCCTTCAGCTCCATTTTGTTCGCGCCAGTTTCAGCCACTAGATTTGAGGCCCGCAAAAGACTTTCGAAGGTGCCGGCGTCAGTCCACCACCCCTCCAGCTCTTCCCAGGTCATTTCGTTTCGGTCGATGTACGCATTGTTCACATCCGTGATTTCCAACTCGCCGCGACCGGAAGGCTTCAGAGTACGGATAATCTCATAAACGCCTGCGTCGTACATATAGATACCGATGACTGCGAATTCGGATTTGGGGAACTTCGGCTTCTCCTCAATACGGACCACCCGCCGACCGTCAACCTCCGGAACGCCGAAGCGCTGCGGGTCCGGGACTTTCTTCAGCAGGATCTTTGCGCCACCGCCCTGATGACGATACGCGCGCACGGCGGAACTGATATTGCTCTCAATGATGTTGTCACCGAGAACCACGCAAACCGGATCGCCTGCCGCAAAATGTTCCACCAGTGCGAGGGCCTCCGCGATGCCACCTTCGCCTTCCTGATACGTATAGTTCAGGTGCTTAAGTCCAAACGCCTTTCCGTTTCCCAACAATTTCAGAAAGTCACCAGCTGAATTACCACCGGTAACGATCATGATGTCGATGATGCCGGCATTCACCAGCGTCTGAACCGGATAATAGATCATTGGCTGATCGTAAACCGGAAGCAGGTGTTTGTTTGTAACGGCAGTCAGCGGCCGCAGCCGTGTGCCTAATCCTCCCGCCAGAACCACACCTTTCATTCAGGGACCTCCGATTTGTCAGTTGTCAGTTGTCAGTGATCAGTGGTCAGTTGTAAGTTGAGGAATCGAAATAGTCCCGAGTGTTACCACGATAAGAGGTACCACTGACCACTGACCACTGACAAAACTAGTCAATAAACCTTTGAAACCAAAGTTCAAGCATTAACAGTGTCCACAGTTGATGTGCATAGTCGCGTTCGGAGCGAGTGTGCTGCTCGACCAATCGCCTGAGCTCTGCCGGTTTAAATAAACCGCGATTCAGAGCTTTCTCGGAAAGCAGCGTTTCGCGAAGGACGGGTTGCATCTCTCCTCGAAACCACTGGCCTATGGGCACACCAAACCCCATCTTACGTCGATTCAAATTCTCCGCGGGCAATAGCTGTTTTAGAACGCGCTTTAATAGGTACTTCGTCGTCAGACCGCGCAACTTGAGATTCTCAGGCAAACTGGCTGCAAACTCTATGACGTGATGGTCCAGAAATGGGGACCGTGCCTCGAGTGAAACTGCCATCGTAGCGATGTCCACCTTCACCAGAAGATCATTTGGCAGATACGTCATGATGTCCGCCTGGAGCGCCGCGTCTACGATTCCTGCCCCATTTGTCCGCGCAAACCAAGGCTCCAGCAGCTCACGCGCGTGGATATTTGCGGTTTCGCGACTAAAGCTTGGTGAATAAAGTTCTCGCTTCGCATCCGCATCGAAGGCACTAACCCAACGAAGGTAACGCTCAACCCTGGCCAAAGACGCCGCTTGCAAAAAACGTTTGGCATCCCTCAGGCGGCTGCGCCGGGATTCCGACGTCGGAATCAAGCCCACTGCCTGCTCGAGAACCGATTCGCGGAGCAGGGCCGGCAAACGATGGTACTTCTGGGCTAGCTGCATGGCCGCGTAACGCTCATACCCCGCGAAGGATTCATCCCCGCCGTCACCGTTCAGGGCGACCGTCACATGCTTCCGCGTCTCGCGCGCCACGTAATAGGTGGGGATCGCCGAAGAATCAGCGAAAGGTTCGCCATAGTGCTCAACCAGCAGCGGCAAAACTTCGAGGGCGTTTGGACGGACTATAAACTCATGATGGTCCGCGCCAACATATTCGGCGATTCTGCGCGCATGATGCAGCTCACTAAAATCCTGTTCCTCAAAACCAATCGAAAAGGTTTTGATGGGCTCGCTCGATACCTCGCTCATCAGTGCTACTACAGCGCTAGAGTCGATGCCGCCGGAGAGAAAGGCCCCCAGGGGCACTTCTGACATTAGACGCACGCGCACGGCATCGCGAAGAACTTCGAGCGCCCGCTCGCCGGCCTCTTTCTCGCTAATCTTTAGCTTGTGCGAGAAATCCGGCTGCCAGTAGCGCTCGATCCTAATCTCCCCCTTACGCCAACGCAGGGTATGGCCGGGCTCCAGTTTTCTTATTGCCCGGTAGGCAGTAAGCGGAGCGGGAACGCACATAAAGGACAGGTAATAATCGAGCGCTTTGGGTTCGATATCGCGGCTGACATCCGGATGAAGTAGAAGGCTCCCAAATTCGGAACCGAATAGAAACTGATCATTCAATTGTGCGTAGAGCAGCGGCTTCTTCCCTACACGATCGCGCGCCAGGAACAATTCCTGGGTCCTCTCGTCCCAGATCGCAAAAGCGAACATTCCTCGCAAGTGCTTGGGGCAGTCAGCTCCATACTGATCGTAGGTGTGAATGATAGCTTCGGTGTCGCTGTTCGTGTAAAACCGGTGACCTAATTTTTCCAACTTCTCGCGAAGTTCGAGGTAGTTGTAGATCTCCCCGTTGAATACGATCCAGGCCGTGCGGTCCTGGTTATGGATGGGTTGCTGACCACCGTCAATATCGATTATTGAGAGGCGGCGCATACCCAGCCCCACTCCCCCTTTCACGTAGAAACCATCGTCATCCGGACCCCGATGCCGGATGGCGGCGCTCATGCGCGACAGCAAGACCTCGTTAACAGGTTTCGTGTCGTTTCGAACTATACCTACGATTCCACACATGATTAGAAAAACTATTGGTGCAGCTCTCGGCTCCGGGCGACGGTTGACGCAACACTAGCAGCAGCCACTGATTGTCTTTCAGCCACAATCGCGCGTTTCTTCTCTTCACGCTTCTCCAGCATCAAGACGTAACCCACGGCCACAAAAATAAAATAGAAAACCAGCAGTTGCGCTCGCTGGCGGTAGGCGGTACCTACGTTACCCTGGAATACCGAGTATGCCAGTGACAGCATGAGGGTGAAAATCAGGATGGGAGAGATCATTCGCAGCCGATACCTGATTGAAAACCATAAACCAAGCACCAGCATTGGGAACGAAGCCCACCAAATTATCATCTCAGGCAAAGTGAGACTCTGCCGTAGAGAAACCAACTGCCAGGGGAAGGGCGCAAAAAGGAGATACAGCAATCCCAGGGGAATAGCAGAAAGCGCGCCGCTGGTTGTGGACACATCAACCTCTTTACCAAAACCAGACTCGGCCGAACGCGCGGCGTCCTGCCGGCTACGCTGAACTGATTCGAGAGTACCAAATCGTCCCAACTGAACATTCGCATAACGAGTGACGCCAAGATACGTCAACCCCAAACCAAGCATTATGATTACGACGAGCTGGCGGAAGAAGGTCGTCGGGGTCAAAGACTTCATACCGATAACAAACGAACCTCCGATCGCGACTGAGAGCATATAGAAGACGTAGAAGCGTAGACTCAACACGGCAAAGAGCGAACACAGTAACACCGCAACGTACTTAAGGCTGATTTTCTCACTGAGCTTCAGGGTTGCCAGAATCGAGAGAGCGAGAAAGAAAACGATTGGCCCGTCCTTCAAACCCTGCGACGACCAAAGCACCAGCGATGGATAGAACGCGACCGCGATCGCAGCTAGCTTTGCCACTCTGGTGTTGTTGAAAACCTGTTGCGCAGAGAGAAAGATTATGGGGGCCGTCACTGCCCCCAACACAGAGTTAACGAACTGGACAGCTAACATATTTCGGCCAATCAGACCATAAACGGCGGCGACAAAGTAAACCATTCCCCAACCGGACCCGCCGCCTTCATCGACGAAGAAACTAACGAGGGATTTGTAGTATCTATCACCTCCCCAGGCGCGGAGCTGATAGTTGCCCACCACATCGTAAGTAATCGCATCGCCGCCAAAAAACTCTTGTCCGTGAAAGGCAAAGATCGCGGTGCCCAGGATCATTCTGACAAGAAGAGCGGCTATAAAGATTTTTAAGAGGAAAGGTCCGTTGGTGCCCTGTCGATACGAGAACAAACCAGCCAGCGTGGCCAGCGCAGCACATAGCAAGACGGCCTTGCCGGTATCGCCTGCCGTTATGACACCGTAATCTTGAACAAAGGGTGCTACCAGGTTTGGCACCACCAATATGATCATCGCGCACGAAATCAGAACCAAAATCGTCAGAACAGCATTCATAGCTAAACCGCTTGATTATGCATCGGCTAGATATCGTCGGGTAAATCCAGCCGCGTTTTCCGTTCGATTAAGAACTTGTCTTCTTCGTTTAACCTCTTCACAGGTTTCGCGGGCACGCCAGCAATTAAATACTCCTCCGCCATCAATTCACTCGTGATCACCGAGCCAATACCGACTATACATCTTGAAGGCAATGCTCCCCCCGGGGCGATTCGGATTTCGGAACCAATGTAGGCAAACGATCCGATTTCAATCGGACGCGTTCGCTGCCTGTTATGAGTCCAGAGAGATGAATTGCGTCCTCCAATGATTGTCCGCCGACCGATCTCGACCCGGTCAGTGAAATCTATCTTATGGCCAGTTGTTATGATGCTCCCCGCTCCAAGCAAGAACCTTGGATCTGTGGGATTCACTACGTCGGGCTCGGGAATAGAATTTATCTCGTTTAAGCGCATGATTTCAGAGTAGCGGCCCAGACTAACCTCGTCTCCGCCGCGAATGATGTTCAAGTATCCTATGCGCGTATGATCCCCAATGGTCAGCTTCTCTAAGCCGATTACTACATTCAGGTGGCCTATTTGAACATCGTCGTCTATCCGGCATTCCCGCGCATCGATGATGCTAAACCCGACGCGGACACGCTTGCCAATCTTGTAACCAAAGAAAAGGCGATATGAAGGACGTTTCAAGACGGAGGGGAGCAGCGCAACCAAGGCGAGGGCAAATAACCTGAATTTACCTGTTCTCCGCATTAACCTAGAAGCCAGTTCTGTTGAGAGGGAGTGATCAAAGTTGCCAGCCTTGGGTTTGCCGGACTCAGGAGCCCTGTGCTGCTTCCCGCAGAGCGGCGGCAAGTTTGTCGGCTTGCGCGGCAAGTCCGTAATGCTCCAGCGCCCAGCGTCGCCCTGCTGCTCCCATTTGCTCTCGACTCTCGCGATTGGCGATCAAAGCTGACAGTGCTTCACGCCATTCATCAGGAGTCGTCGCACAATAGTGAGTGCTGCCCACCTTTCCAAGCTCTCTTACAGCTCCTACCGGAGTCGCGACAAACGGTATTCCCACTGCCATGTATTGAATAGCCTTGAATCCAGATTTCCCCGCAGCCCACTGTGACGCGTACAAACTTGGATCGATCGGATAAAGACCAATATCCAACGACTGGAAATCTTTCACTTCACGATCCAGTTCCCATTCAAGATTCTCAACTTCAACTCCGGGAATGCGGACCTCTCTCTTCCCCGCACCCACTATTTTAAGGCGGAACTGGTGATCCCGCGCTAATTCACGCAAAACTGAAAAAGTCGATTCTAAATATGGGAATGTGGAGTGTGTGCCGATCCATCCAAGCACCAAATCCTCGTCTTGACGATTTCGCGGCACTGGATAAAACACGTCGGTGTTTACCACGGTCGGAATAACTCGAGCCTTTGCTCCTTTGCTGGTCACATACTCCGCGATGGCGCTATTGCCGCACGTTACCAGACGGGCCCACCGAATGAGATCATCCGTTTTGCTAAACCATTTAAAGGCTTTTCCGAGCTTGCCGAAGGTAGGGCTAGTATAGGGGATATAGGTTGCGTCATCCAAATCAAGCACCATCGGAGGTCCATTCAACTGCGTGGAAAGCCACTCAATCACGGGAGGACCAAATATCATCGCCTCGCGCTGAATAAAAACGACGTCGGCTCGCCGAGCCGCAAGCACGTCTTTAAAGCGGCGTAGTCCAGCCATGAGCAGACCAAGCGCGGTACGCGGCAAAGCGTTACGTTTGTACAGTGATTCAAACAGTTTCGCATCGAGGAACGGTAGAATTGAGAGCGTGATTCCCCGCTCAGAGAGTGCACCCGTAAATTGATCCAAACGATAACGAGTTGCTGCTGCTTGAACTGGGTACGATGCGAACGCCACAACTTTCATGCTGATGCGCCGGGCGGAGTTTTGGATCCTGTTACTTCCTCGAGTTAAATATCACTTGCCAGTACTCTTTCGTAAAGTCGCGAATAGCGCTCGGCACCGGCAACGCGCACGTCAAAGAGTCTTTTTGCAACGTTGCGCGTGCGTGTTCGAGTCACCTCCGTATCCCGCATTAGCGCTTCAATTGTCAGTATTGCCCTCGCATATTCCGACTCGGTAAATTCGGCTACAAGCGCGCCCACTCCTTCTTGCGTAATTAGAACATCACAATCGCCAATGCCGGCATTGATGATTAGCGGCAGGCCACAGGCGAGGTATTCACCATTCTTTGTCGGCGAAGACGCGAGTTTTGAGAAGCAGGGCTTAATAAAGGCCAAGCCCGCATCGCTTGCCGAAAGATACGAGGGAACATCCTGCGGCGCCGCTGCCAAAACCGTGTATCGGCTTGGCTCTATTCCTCGCTCCGTCATTAGCTTATCGATGCGCCGATGTTTGCCTGGACTCAGCCAAAGACAATGGGCATCCGAACGTTTTCTCATGAGCGCGCCAAAAAAGTCCGCCATCTCAGGCGTCAAATACCAGCCATCAATCGAGCCACTGTAAACAATGGTGAAGCGATCGCCGAGACGGAGTTCCGCACGTCGTCTTGCACGATCCTCGGAGCAAAACTTGAACAGCTCCAGATCTGCGCAACAAGGTACCACCTCGTGGGTGACATTGCGGCCACGCAAGCCATTCCAACCCTTAACGATGGGCCAAATCTTTTCAGTAAGCGTGACGACACCATCAGAAGCGGCTAACGCCCGGCGTTCCATGGCCTTCGTTAGTCGATAAGGAATACTACTCTTGCTCCAATGTTCAGCGTCTACGTACTCCTCGGCCATCAGTCCGCGCACGTCAAAGATCATCTTGAGTGGGAATCTTTTTTTTAGCGCCAGCGCAATCGTCGCCGGAATGTGACTGCGCGCGTGCACCATCTCGATTTTGTTTCTCCTCACCAGCTTCGCCGCGTAACGAATGCCAGACAGGACGTCATAGATAGTTGCCGGAAGAGACGGCTTCTGGTGATAGCGCAGCCAGTGCCACTCAATGTTGTCTGCAGCCAGTCGATCGCGAAGCTCTGCGCATCTTGCACGTCCTTCCGATCCTAGGGCTCCTGCTCGCTCGAAACTAAGCAAAGTGAAGAATACGCCCCTTTTCCCGAGCTCGCGTAGATACGGAATAACCTGGCTCTGGCCAAGGGGATCCAGCATTCCGTTATAGGACACAAACAGCACGCGCCGCCCTTCAAGCGTCATCGGTGACACCAATCGTCGCATCAACCTTATCTTTGAAGAACCATTGCAAACTGCCAATCAGGGCCGCCGCATCCAGCACGGCTATGAGCGGCACGAGGGTCCCTAACCGGAAGACATTGCGACCTACACTAGCTGGGTAACAGTTTCGATTGCGCCAAGTCGCCACCAGCCCGCGCGCGACCAGCATCAGCAGCCAAAGTGCCGGCGTTAAGAGTAACCAACGAGGACCCAGGACGAATGCCGGAAGAGCTGAAAGCAGAAGCATTCCGTAGCGCTTAAAGATTGCTGCCTGCCACCCGCTCCACAATCCGGCTCGAATATTGTTGCGGGCATAGGCAACAAATCGCTTGAATGTGAGGCCGAATGTCGGCTGCAAACTCCACCGAACCATCGCATCAGGCGCATAGGCAGTGCGGAAGCGAGTGTCTGCTACCTTATTCATGAACACGAGATCTTCCGCGGAACGCAAATGCTCTGGGAATCCGCCCACGGATTGCCAGACAGCACGACGCATGAGCGTTGAGGCGATGGATCTCGGGCGCATAAGCGAATCACCACTTTGCGCTGGCGGCGGAACGTACGCGATCGCGGCACACTCTTGGAAAAAACTATCTATTGCAGGCTCCCATGCTCCATAGACAACGTCTGCATTTTCCGTTTCTGCTCGCTCGGCCAGCGCTGCCAGCCAGTCGGCTGCCGGACGAATGCCTGCATCGATGAAGGCCAGCCATTCGAAGGTAGCTTGCGCCGCAGCCAAATTTCGCCCACGTCCCGGCAGTGCGGCCCTTTCGCGGATTAGGCGCACTGGATTCCCGCGTCTGATGTAGCTCTCAATCATCTGTGGTGTTGCATCGGTCGAACCGCCGTCAGTAATTACAATCTCGTCAGGCATCCGTGTCTGACTGAGCAGACTGTCAAGCAGCTCACGAATGGACCCCGCTTCGTTACGGACGGGAACAACTACGCTTATTCTAATCACGCTGGTCTGTTATGGCTGTTGGGGAGTTTTTGGCAGAGATAGAAACGCCCGGGCCTGGTGCCATTAAGCTTAGACTCGGACTCAGACACGTGATCGCCAACTGGCTGCACTAGAAATCCGCTTTCCGCGAGGCGATCCATGAAGTCGTCGCCATAGGTGAGCCATTGGCCTGACTCCTGGCTTTTGGGGAAACCATTCTCATGGGAATACCTTCTGGAACCTAATCGAGTCTAAACTCGGACCGCCATTTGGCAGTGTCTAAGAATGGCGGCTGATCTTTCTTGTCGAGCACGCATGTCTCCAACACCAGGAAGTCCATCTCTGTCCTCATAAAACAACGGTAGCTGTCTTCGGGTGTGCACACAATCGGTTCTCCGCGCACGTCGGAGCTTGTGTTGCAATCACCGGACAGCCAATCTTAACGCGAAAGGCTTCGATAATCTCCCAATAAAGCTGCTTCCGGCTGAATCTAGGTCCTCGGAAGGAACTTCTCGCAACATTCGTCCATTGGGCTTCATTTAAGCCCAAGGACAACCGAAAAATCAAACCGCGTGTGGGAGACAGCCACGGCCAGAGCTTCTTTCTTCTTGCTGCCACTTGTCGGCCGTAGTTAGAAGGGGGATCCAGTAGAATGTATTGACAAAGCCTTTGGCACCGACGTTCCCTAGTCGAAATCCGGACAGTCGATAGCCTCTCTGAAGTCAATTCTCTCTCACTACGGCTTTAGAACTTTTGTCCGATCACATTTCTCGCCGAGTGATCACGCCTCGCCGTGAAACTTCTGATTTTCAATGGCTCTGTTTTGGGGGAGGTTAAAGAGTGATTGCTAGTATAATTGCAGATGATAAACTAAAATCAATTAAAGCACTTCTTACGCTGCCGCCCGAGAGACCGTTGGGTTTGCTTTACCATAACCGATAGATATTTTATCGTTGGCTATTCAACTCATCATTTTATTTTCAGCAGCCTGGTAGAAGAACTTTATGGCGTCATTAATAGAGAAAGTTCAGACATCCAAGGCTCCTCCAACAGAAACGGTGAATAATTGCCCTCTATGCAATAGTTGCAAGAGCAGATTTCTTTTTTGGAATTTTGATAGATTGAATCATCTGCCAGGAAAGTTTGGCGTGGTCCAATGCGAAGAGTGTGAGCTAGTCCGACTTTCTCCGCGCCCCGTTAAAGCTCACCTGCCCTTTTATTATCCAGAAGAGGACTATTACAGCTATCAGGCTCCAACCGTTTCAATCAATAATATTTCTGAACGTGGAATTGTTTCAAGAATCCGAGAAGATATTCGCCAAGTCGTTTTCGACGATTTGGGATATCCCGGTAACCCGCTTTCTACCTACCAAAGAGTTCTCAAACCATTTGTGACGAAGTTCTTTTTCAAACTGGCAACTTACGGCTGGGGAAACCGATTTCCAAGATATAAAAAAGATGGGTTTGCGCTTGATATTGGATGTGGAAATGGATCCTATCTGAGCTTTCTCAAACATCATGGTTGGCAAGTGATGGGTTTGGACCTTAGCAAACAAGCAGCGGCAACAGCCAAGCAGAATCTGGATATAGATGTGTACGTGGGAGGTCTTGAGGATTTTTCTTGTCCAGCTAATTCTTTTGACTATATACATATGAGTCATGTTCTTGAACATGTTACTTCTCCTGTTGATACGTTAAAGAAGGTCAGAGAACTCCTTAAACCAAATGGCATCGTATACGTTGAAGTGCCAAACTATGAAAGCTTAAGTCGAAAAATAAGTGGACAGTATTGGTTTGCCTGGGAGACTCCCAGGCACCTCCATATGTTTTCGCCACGCACACTTAGTCGAATTTTTCGAGAGTGTGATCTAACAATTACTAAAGTCGAAACAGCGGTGATAGGTTTATTCGCCTGGGATAATACTTATAAGTATGAAGAACTGGTTGGCAAGAAATTGGCAACCCGCCCTTCTATTACCAGAAGAGACAGAGTGAGACTTTTCCTATTGTCCAAAGCTGTGAAATTGATTCACATCTTTAAGCCGAAGAGCGGCGACTTTATCTGTTGTTGGGGAAAGAAGGAAGCAAAGCAATTCTCTATTATCGAATAGTGGTAGTAGGACACCTTGGCGGAGTTTGATTTTCAAAGTATCTACGCCGAAGACCTCTCCATTGTATTAAACGTCCAAGCGCGACGGATAATCCCACGAACCTCAGAACCTTTTTCTGACCAGAGACTCGGCGAGGTACGATTCATCTTGTCCAATGATCCTGTGATTGAGTGCTTTTTTGTCATTATGTTTTACATGCAACCCCTTGCGGCGCTCGAATGCGCGCTTAAGACCTGTGCGGCAGCAGCCGATTCGTACGCAGCACGACCTCGTCGATCTGAAAAACTTCCTGGGTTAACCGATTTGACCACGCTTCTTCCAGCCCGCAGAGCTTAAAGCCCAAACCGTAGAGGAAGGGTAACATATCGCAGATGAGCGGCTCGCCTTCGTAACTTCGCACAATCGAAACTTCTATCCGACAACTCGGCGCAGTTCCCTCCCCGCGCTCTCCAGGATTCTCCGCTCGTAGCCCTGCGCATCTATCTTCAAGAATAGCCTGTTACCCTGGGGGTAGTGGCGGCTCATCACAGACTGAAGTGTTTCTACCTTAACCCTTTCTTGCCCGATCACGTCGAGGTCAGGTTCGTTCTCTTCTATGTGACCTACCGTGGGCAGGAAGGAGCTGGCGCCGCCA
>CAZVHN010000295.1:0-11068 GCA_964626895.1 uncultured Chloracidobacterium sp.
CTGCGGCTTCCCGCACATTAATCAGTTTCTCGACTGCGGCGGCCGGAAGGTTTTTTGAGCCACCGAGTATTCGCGAAAGGATTGCGATTCTTGCCGTATGCTCGAGCGTCTCCAAACGATCGAATGCTTGCCACAAATCCGAGCCATAAGCGACGGCGCCGTGGTTGGCCATCAGAAGCGCGTTATGGTATTTCACGAGGGGGCGCATTGCCTCAGTTAACTCGTCCGTAGAAGGAGTTCCGTAGGACGCCAACGGTACACACCCAAGGGTTAGAATCACTTCGGAAAGTATCGGCTGATCAATCGCCAGCCCGGCGACCGCAAAGGCGGTTCCGTGCGGTGGATGGGCGTGGCAGACCGCCTTGACGTCACTCCGTTCCCGATAAATCAACAGGTGCATTGCCAACTCACTGGAGGCTTTCCGATCGGTGAGCGGCTTGCCGTCGGCGTCTGTCAGCGCAAGTGAATCTTCCGTCATTCGCCCTTTGCACGTCATCGTCGGGGTCGCGACAATGCGGCCGTCATCAAGACGCACGCTGATGTTGCCGTCGGAAGAAACGACGTAACTTCGTTCGTACATCAGATTGCCGATCTGAACTATTTCGCGTCGAGCGCTTTTCTCATCCATTGATTCGAAGTGCCTGTTATAGTTCCTGTTCCTTCGGTTCAAAAGCCTCTTCAAAGTTATTGCTGCGGCGCGCATTGGTGACCACGGTAGCCTGGGGGCGCGCCAGGAAATACGATAATGATTCCAGCGAAGTTGTTAAGTCAACGGTTTTGACTTTCACTCCCAGACGGGCGCTGAGAGATGCCGGCGCGAAGTTGAGGACCGCTTTCACACCTGCAGCCATCACCTGATTCAAGACTCGCTGCGCTGCCCGAGCGGGAACGGCAATAACTGCAACGTCGACTGCCTCCTCTTTAACTATCCGAGCGATCTTCTTGACGTCGTGCACCAGAACCTCGCCGCTGCCCAGGCGTTGGCCAATCTTTGAGGCGTCATTATCAAACAGTGCCACGACTGTGAAATTCGATTTTTCGAATCCGTGATAGTTGGCCAGAGCCGTACCCAATCTTCCGGCACCAATGATGGCTACCCGATGAGGATTGTCCAGGCCAAGAATCTTGGTAATGTTCGCTTGCAACTCCTCAACGAAGTAACCGACGCCTCGCACGCCAAACTCACCGAAGTAACCTAAGTCCTTGCGGATTTGTGCGGAATTCAGATTGAACTGCTCGGCCAGCTCCTGCGATGAAATAGTCTTGATCCCCACAGCTGAGAGCGTATTCAAACAGCGCAGGTAAACGCTGAGCCGATTAGTTGTGAGTTCTGAGATTTTCTCTGACTTCATTAAGATCCTGATGGTGGAAGTATATCCCTAATACGAGATCAATGGTAAGGGCATGACTTGTGGAGTGCGCCGGCAGAGCGTAGCGGCGACGGCGCTTTGGATTCGCGTCTCGCTCGACACATCCAAAGCGGCGCCGTGCTTCGCTTGGCACCGCACGGCAAAGGTTCGAGTGTCATCATCCAGGTTCCGCTCGGAAGCTGTACAATCAACGACCGTTGCTCAATCGCGGGAGCATCAACTACAATCGCGTGCGTTTAGCGAAACTTGCCCGCATCGACTTTGTTTTGTTCGTCAATGATTGCGCATCTCTCCGGCACACTTCTTTCCAAGCAGGCGACTTCGGTAATACTTGACGTCGCCGGCGTCGGTTATGAAGTCACGATTCCCATTTCGACTTTTTACGAATTGGAGGAGCCGGGCGCGAGTGTCCAGCTTCGCATCTACACGCATGTCCGCGAAGACGCGCTGCAACTCTATGGTTTCAAAACCGCTCGCGAACGCGAGCTCTTCTTACGTCTGATCTCGGTCAGCGGGATTGGCCCCAAGCTGGGTATCACTTTGCTTTCGGGCATGAGCGCCGATGAGATGATCGCTTCAATCCGTACCAACAATCTAGCTCGGCTGACTTTGATTCCCGGGGTCGGGAGAAAGACTGCGGAGCGGCTGGTGATGGAGCTGCGGGACAAGGTCGCTTCGCTTTCGTCACCGCAGTTGGAAGAAGAGTTAGGCGCGCAGCCTGAAGCGGCAGCTCCACCAACAGAGGATTCGGTACGCTCCGACGCGCTTTCGGCCCTTCTAAATCTCGGTTATCAACGCAGTGCGGCTGAGAAAGCCGTCAACGGCGCGCTCAGCGAAGGTGGCGATGTGTCTGTGGAGTCAATCCTGCGGCATAGTCTTCGCAAACTCGCGAAAGCATGACCGCACCTACCGTTTCGAGCGACTTTTTGCTTTAGTTCCACTTAGGCCTTACGATTCGAGCAGCGGAATATCTAAACATGTCAACAGAGCAACCAGCCCGAGTGCGTGACGAAGCTCCGAACGACGACGAGCGACAGTTTGAACTGACCGTACGCCCCACACGGCTCTCTGAGTACATTGGACAGCGTCAGGTCAAAGAGAACCTCCGTGTTTACATGAAAGCCGCCCTGGGCCGCAAAGAGGCTCTCGACCACGTGCTGTTGACCGGGCCCCCAGGTCTCGGCAAGACGACACTCGCCAACATCATCGCGAACGAAATGGGTGCTGAGATGCGGTCAACCGCCGGTCCTGCTATTGAAAAGGCCGGCGACATTGCCGCCCTCCTAACCAATCTGCAGGAAGGCGACGTGCTTTTCATCGACGAGATTCACCGTCTACTTCCGGCCCTCGAAGAGAAACTGTATCCAGCGATGGAGGACTACAACCTGGATTTACTCATTGGCCAGGGCGCTGGGGCCAGATCCATCAAATTGGAATTGCCGAAGTTTACGCTGGTTGGAGCAACGACTCGCGCGGGCTTGATCACGGCTCCCTTACGCGGGCGTTTTGGCATCGTATTTCATCTGGACTTCTACCCGCACGAGGACTTGGAAGTTATTTGCAAACGCTCGGCGGAGATTTTGGGAGTGGAAATAGACGACGAGGGAGCCCGCGAGATCGCCAGACGGTCAAGAGGTACGCCGCGTATTGTCAACCGGTTGCTGCGGCGCGTCCGCGACTACGCGGAGGTTGATTACGACGGCCGCATCACCAAAGACATCGCCCACGATGCGCTCAACCGCATGAAAGTAGACACCTTCGGTCTTGACGAAATGGACCGCAAGCTGCTCCTGACAATCATCGAGAAGTTTAATGGCGGGCCAGTGGGCTTGGGAACAATTTCCGCTTCCATTTACGAAGAAAAGGATTCGATCGAGGAGATTATTGAACCCTATCTAATTCAAATCGGCTTCCTTGACCGTACTCCCCGCGGGCGTATGGCAACCAGGCGAGCTTACGATCATTTTGGCATTAGTTCTTCCACCCCCCACAAACCCAGCCTGTTCGATTCTCATTGAAATTTTGGTAGGGTGTTAAATCCAATGTTGAAGTAGCACCGGGATTTAGCTCACATGAGAAGATTTTCTTCGTTCTCTCGTCACTCTTTCGGCGTAGTAAATCGTGGGCCTTGGCGCTCAATGCTCAGTCGCTCGCTCCATCAATTTCACGAAAACGACTTATTCACTTCCGCCGCAGCGATGAGTTATTTCGGTCTGATGGCACTCTTCCCGGCGCTTTTGTTGCTGCTCGCGATAAGCAATCAGATCGCCGCGGCGGCGGACCTCCTTAATCGCGCGGTCGACGTTTATCCCGGGTCGCGAACCTTTTTACGCGAGACTATTAGCTCACACAACGCCGTGGGTCCGGGCGTGATTATTACCTGTATCATCGTTGTTCTGTGGGCCGGTTCCTGGGTGTTTGCCGTGATCGAACGCGCCTTAAACCGCATCTGGAAAGCAACCTCCCGCACTTTCTGGCACGGTCGCGCGATAACCGTTGGCATGATCGGAATTGTCGGACTGCTGCTAGCGTTGTCAGTGTTGATAACTTCGGCCGTAGTGGGGCTACGAGAAATAGCCGGCAACCTTTCTCCCAGGCAGATGACTGGTTATCCGATCCTTATGTCTGTCGGTAGTGTTTTCTGGCAAGGCATTTTCGCGGCGTTGAGCTACCTCGTCACCGTAGTTCTCTTCATCGTGGTCTATCGTTTCCTGCCCAAGGCGGAGGTGAGTTTGCGTGACACGCTGCCGGGCGCATTTTTGGCTGGTCTCTTGTGGGAGTTGGCGAAATACATATTTGCCTGGAGCGTGAATTATTTTCATTACGATCAGATCTACGGCTCCGTGGGAGCTGTGGTCGCGGTTCTGACCTGGAGCTATGTCTCAAGTTTGATCCTTTTGTTCGGGGCCCAGCTTACCGCGGTGTTCCATCGGGAGCACCCGCACTACCCGGCTCCCGCTCCTGTTCCCGCTCCTGCTTCTACTCCGGAGTGAGCCCCCCTGGTAGTACCGTTGCCCTATGCATATCTCGGAATTTGATTACGAACTCCCGGAAGAGCTAGTCGCGCAACAGCCTCTGCCGCAACGCGACGCTTCGCGCATGTTGGTAGTGGACCGGGAAAAGAAAGCCTGGGCCGATGCATACTTTTCGTCTTTGCCTGACTATGTTCGCGAAAACGACGTCCTCGTGATCAATAACACACGCGTCTTCCCAGCACGCTTAGTTGGTCAACGCGATCCTTCAGGTGGTCGGGTGGAAGTTCTGCTGGTGCGTGAGTGTGGGCCGTCAGTCTGGGAAGCGCTGGTGAAGCCCGGGGCTAGATTGAGGCAAGGCGCACGCGTGAAGTTTGGTGATTCGCGATTGCGGGCCGATGTGCTTAATGCTCCCGGAAATGGACTCCGCCAACTTCGCTTTGAGTACGAAGGTCCATGGGAAGCCGTTCTGGAAGAAGTAGGCGAAACACCACTTCCCCCTTATATCAGCCGCCCCGCTGGAGTATCCCTGGCTGATCGCGAGCGGTATCAAACGATCTTCGCGCGCCAAAAAGGCGCCATTGCCGCACCCACGGCTGGCCTGCACTTTACTCCACAAATTTTTGACCGTGTGTTGGCCCGCGGCGCTCAAGTTACCGAGATCACCCTTCACGTTGGTTACGGAACATTCGAGCCAGTGCGCGTGAATGACGTCGCTCAGCATCGCGTGGCCTCTGAAGAGTTCGAGCTTTGCGAGCAGGCTGCCAGGACAATAAACGATGCGCGGGCGGGCGGGGGACGAGTCATAGCGGTGGGAACGACCACCGCTCGGGCGTTAGAGTCTTCAGTCAATGCCAGGGGACAGCTTGAACCTGCGCGAACAAAAGCGGACCTGACTATTTTACCGGGTTACAAGTTTCGTATTATTGATGCGCTCCTGACCAATCTCCATCTCCCCCGGTCATCATTGCTCCTTCTAGTGTGCGCATTCGCGGGTCGCGATTTCGTGCTCCAGGCCTACCGTCACGCAGTCTATCGGGGTTATCGCTTTTACAGTTACGGAGACTGCATGTTACTGATCTAGTGATTCTGAAAACGATGGTGTTAGACTATGGGCAAACGGACATTCCCCTAAGATGGCTGTACTTAAAAAAATTCGTACTCGATGGTGGACCCAGCCGGCGCAGCCGGCTAGCTATCTCCCGCCTCAGCCGGAGCCTACTCTGGTCCCAAGCGTGGGAACCAGGTACGACATGCGACCCCTCACCATTTCGCAACTCGACGAATGCTGGCACCTTGACCAACGTTGTTTCGTGGACGGCGAAGCCTACAGCCGCGACACGTTCGAATATCTCCTGACGGCACCCGAATCTGTTTCCTACCGCGCCGTAACGTCCGGCGGCGTAATGGTCGGATTTGTGATCGGACTTGTTGAACCCGACCACACGGGACACGTAACCACCGTCGGGGTGGCACCCGAACATCGGCGGCGCCACTTAGGAAAGCGGCTCATGCTGCAGGTTGAAGAGGGTTTCCGACGGCGGAATGTGCGGCTTGTGAGACTCGAAGTGCGGTCGTTGAACACCGCTGCCCAGAAGGTTTACGAGACCCTGGGCTATGCCGTCACCCAGCGACTGCCCAAGTACTACTCGAATGGCGGGGACGGTCTGTTGATGCTGAAGTCGCTCGACTGAGGCTAGCTTACCCTTTACGCAGCTCTGTCAAAACTTGCTTGGCAACGGCCTTCAAGGTATCGAAAACACCGGCCCCTGAAGAAGCCACCGCTTCGACAACCGGCTCACCTTTGCGCTGCAACTCTGCGGTAATATCCTCGGCGGGAATAATGTTGGGTAGGTCGCGCTTATTTAGCTGGAGCACGTAGGGTATTTTCATGAGGTCATACCCTTGCGCGCGAAGATTCTCTTCAAGATTGTAGAGCGATTCAACGTTCGCATCCATGCGTTCTTCTTGCGAGTCGGCCACAAACACAACGCCATCCACGCCCTTGAGGATTAGTTTACGGGAAGCGTCATAGAAGACCTGGCCGGGTACGGTGTACAGGTGGAAGCGCGTTTTGAAGCCTCGGACAGTTCCCAGTTCGAGGGGCATAAAATCGAAAAACAGTGTTCGATCCGTCTCGGTGGCCAGACTGATCAGTTTGCCTCGCGCTTGGGGAGCTGTCGAATCAAAGATGTACTGCAGGTTGGTCGTCTTACCACAGAGTCCTGGGCCGTAGTATACGATCTTGCAGTTGATCTCCCGTGATGCGTAATTGATAAAAGTCATAGTCGTTTTTCTCTAACTGAAGAGACTGTCGATGTCTTCGTCTGTGATTCCTGCAAACGGAGAGTCGAGATCCTCGGTGCTAGCCTCGGCGATCGCTTGGAATATTGTGGCAAGCTGATGAGAGACCTGCCTACTGCGCAGCTTCACGAGCCCGAGACTGGAACGTTCATCAAAGACGACCATGAGCAGAAGCCGACCGATGACGCAGATGTGGATGCTCCCTCGTTCGCCTTCGTGCGAAAGGGTGGGGAATTCTTTCTCGCCAATTATCTCAGCCATGCCTCCCGTCGCGGCGACGTTGCCGGCCGCGAGTGAGGCCAAGCTGGTTGTGTCAAGACTCCCCACTTCGCCCTGTGAGGCTATCTCCTGCCCATCCTTATCGACGAGGAAGACCACCTTCGCCGAGGAGTCCATCCGCAGTCGAGCCAAGACAGCCTTGATCTGATGGTACTGCTGTTCACGCAACAGGATTGGAGTGTCTGGCATTAATACAGCTTTCTTAGGGATAGTATGAGCAAGCCCGCGGTGGGTGCTGTTCTGAGTCGGGATTGCTATCGCAAGACATTGATGTCTAAGCGCTTCTCATCTGGCTCCTTCGCGCTTAGACGCTGAAGGTGAGTGACGCCGAAGAGCCTTACGCACCATAACATAGCCAACAATGACGTTCAAGTGTTTTTCTCTGTTGGCCAAAAGTGCCTTGACAGCTTGTATCGCGAGTTAATTGTGCCCGCAACTCCCCTTTTTGCGTTGATTTACAAGGGAAGCTATGTTAAGCTCCCACTCGTTCCTGCGGCTCTTCAAGCGCCGACTTCGCCTTTCAATTTGAACCTTCTGATGAGTAGCCCCGTGACCAAAGGCATAAGACGATCGCGAACGCCAACGCGCCGGTCCTCACCAAAGTCTTCTCTCAAAGGGCGCTCAATGCAGACAAAGTCTATTAGGCCCAAGGCAAAAAGGGCAGCCGCCTCAAAACTTACAAGCCGTAAAGTCTCCAAACCTGCTAGATCTAAATCTGCAGCATCCAAAAGCCGAGCTAAGAAACCTCTTGCGAAGCGCACGCCAACTACTCCGCAAAGGAAAACACTAAAAACTGCCAAGAGTATGACTGCGCGGTCGGCGGTAAAATCCAAGGCAAGCGTAACTCGTCTGAAGAAAACAGTGGTTCCGGGAGTCAAAAAGACTCAGAAGCTCGCGGCCGTCCGGGCGCAACGACCCACTACTGTAACGCCACCACCCCGCCGCCAGCCCACGGTTGATGAGTCTGCGGCGTTGATGGCTTTCGAACGCGCTCATCGAGAGTTTACACACGGCCGATTCGGCGAAGCACGCAACGAGTTTCGCGCACTGCTGGACAAGTATTCGCAGGTTTCGGAGGTGGCAGCACGCGCCAGAACATATCTGGCCATTGCAGAGGCCCGTCTCCGTACTGAGAATATGCTTCCGCGCGACGCTGACTCTCTTTACGACCGCGGGGTCATTGAACTCAACCGCGGCGAGTATGTAGCCGCGCAGGAGATGTTTGAGCGGGCACTAAGGCGAGAACCCGAGGCAGCTCATATCCATTATGGGTTGGCGGCAACTCGAGCTCGTTTGGGCTCGGTGGATCTCGCGTTGCAGTCTCTTCAGCGGGCGCTGGATCTTCAGCCGAACCTCCGCGTTCGAGCACAGCACGATCATGATCTGACCTCATTACGTAATGACCCGGACTTCGACAAGCTGGTCTTTCAACCGCGTCCTTAGTTTTCTCCCGCCTCAACTTCTTCGATAATTTCAGTGGGTGGTTTGAAAGCCTTCGTCTTTTAGGTATGATTCCAATTCACTACGCGTACGCGTGGCCGCAGAGGGAGAACTGAAGACTTGCATTTTTCACCTGACAAAGAGGGCGGTCTGAAATTCGTTGCTATAGGCGGGGGCACAGGGCTCTCAACGCTCCTGGCGGGTTTGAAGAAACGAGTAGGCAAGCATCAGGACGACGGGGTTTGGATTGAGAACCTCGCGGCAATCGTCACCGTCTCTGACGACGGCGGAAGCTCCGGCCGTTTGCGCGATGAGCTCCAGATGCTTCCCCCGGGTGACATTCGCAATTGCATGATCGCCCTTTCGGAAGATTCAACTCTGCTGTCTCGCTTGTTTCGCTATCGGTTTCGCGGCGACGGGGCCCTCGGCGGCCACAGTTTCGGAAATCTCTTTCTGGCGGCTCTAACGGAAATCACGGGAGACTTTGTCGAGGCCGTGAGGCTTTCCTCCGAGGTACTGGCCAGCAAGGGACACATCTATCCCGCGACAATCAATGACGTGCGCCTGGTGGCGGAACTGGAGGACGGCACTGTGGTTCGGGGTGAAACGCAGATTACGGCATCACGTTCCGGCATCATGTCATTACGGCTGGAACCCGAACAGTGTCTTCCGCTGCCAGAAGCGCTTGCGGCTATTCAAACGGCTGATGTAATTACGGTCGGTCCCGGCTCGCTTTACACCAGCATACTGCCAAACCTCCTTGTAGCGCGCGTAGCTCAGGCCATTGGAGATGCCGAGGCCACGAAGATCTTCATTTGCAACTTAATGACGCAACCTGGTGAAACGGACGGCTACACTGCGCGTCAGCATCTCGAAATGGTTAAGAAGTATGCTCCCGAGATTCACTTTGATTTCGTTATCGTAAACAGCCGACCCGTTAACGAAGAACAGCGGCGGCGGTACGCGGCCGAAGGTGCAAACCAGATCGGATTGGAAGAGGACGCCATTGACAAGGTCGTAAATGGCGCTACCGAGGTTGTTCGCGCTGAGCTTCTTGCTGAGGGTGAAAAGGCGCGACACGATTCCGAGAGCTTGGCTAGCGTGGTCATCGCCTGCCGGCAACAAGCTGTCTCACAACCAGCTGTTTCTGCATAACTGAGAAAGAACCTCGATTGAGTCCCCAGGAACAACAGCGCCCCCTTGATGTGCTAATCCTTGCCGCCGGGCTGGGGACTCGCATGAAGTCCCAAAGGGCGAAAGTGCTCCACGAGTTGGACGGCCACCCGCTGATCGCACATGTTATCCGCAAGGCCCACGCGTTAGATCACGAGAAACTTTATGTAGTTGTTGGACATCAGGCGGCCGAGGTCGAGGCGGCAGTTCGCCGGGAGCTCGGGAGTGATGCTGACGCAGCAGCGTTTGTAACACAAGAGCAGCAACGGGGTACGGGCGACGCCGTCATGTCCGCAGGCGAAGCGCTGAAAGATTCAAACTCGACCTTGCTTGTCTTATCCGGCGACGTCCCCCTGGTACGCATTGAAACTCTGCAAAAGTTTGTTGACTATCATCGCGCGAACGGTGCGGCCTGTTCGATTCTAAGCGTCAAGCTGGAGAACCCGACTGGTTATGGACGAATGGCGCGGGACGCGAGTGAGGGTTTCGCTCGAATCGTCGAGCAGAAAGATGCTACGCCGGAAGAGAGGCTCATTCGCGAGATCAATTCGGGAATTTATTGCTTCGAGACGACCAAGCTTTTCAGTGCCCTAAATGAGGTTAAGCCGGCCAACCAGCAAGGCGAATACTATTTGACGGACGTGCCTGCGATTCTTGCGGCCGGCGGTGAAAAGATTGCCATCTATCTTCATCAAGATGCGCGCGAGGTCTCCGGCATCAATACCCGCGCCGACCTTGCCGAGTTCGAGAATTTGCTACGCCGCGGCACCATTCGCGGTCTGATGATGGAGGGCGTCACTTTCATCGATCCCTCTCACGCCTATGTCAGCGCCGAGGCGCAAATTGGTCACGATTGTGTGATCTATCCTGACGTGTTGATTGAAGGAGGCACGGTGATCGGGGACGGGTGCGTGATCCGGTCCGGAAGCCGAATTACAAATTCAAAGGTCGGTACCAACGTAGTTATCAAAGACCATTGCGTGATCGTGGATTCGGAGATCGCCTCAAACTGCACAGTCGGCCCGTTTGCCCACTTGCGCATGAAGACGCGATTGGAAGAGGGTTCGGCGATTGGCAACTTTGTCGAAGTCAAAAAGTCGCGTGTCGGGCGGGGTTCCAAGTCAATGCATCTTACCTATCTCGGCGATGCGACTATTGGTGAGCAAACAAATATCGGCGCCGGTACGATTACATGCAACTACGACGGCAAGAAAAAGCACGAAACGATCATCGGGGACAACGTTAAGATCGGCTCAGATACAATGCTGGTCGCTCCGGTGACAGTGGGCAGTGGTTCGATCACTGCTGCGGGTTCCGTCGTCACCAGGGATGTCCCCCCCGATACTCTTGTCGCTGGCGTTCCTGCAGTTGTGAAGAAGAAAGTTAGGAACGGTAATAAGTGATGAGTGATAATTAAGGAGGTAGCGCGAGACTCAGACTCTCGGGTCATTACTCATCACTCATCACTCATCACTCATCACTTATCACTTATCACTTCTTGGAGAACCTATGTGCGGAATTGTCGGCTAC